>NZ_JBSGBK010000022.1:0-112034 GCF_053601215.1 Amycolatopsis sp. NPDC004772 | reverse complement strand
GGCGGCCCCTTCGAGGGACCGCCCGCTTCTCGTCGTGCCGCTACGCCGAAGCGCCGGCGGCCGCGGCGGTGCGGTCGATCGCCACCACCGGGCTGAGCTGCTGGTACAGCTCGATCAGCTCGCCGCCGGGGCCGCGGACGAACGCGACCCGGACCTCCATCTCCGGCTCCCCGTTGATGAACACCTGGGTCGGCGCGCCGTCCCAGTCCTCGATCGGGAAGGCGGCGCCGCCGGCGGACAGGCACTTCGTGTACGCCTCGTCGACGTCGCCGACGATCAGCGCGATGTGCTGCAGCGGACCGGAAATCGACGTGACGTCGTCGCGGCCGCCGGGGAACAGCTCGATGTAGGTGTGGCCGTCCAGCTCGATGTAGACGCCCCGGTCGCAGTAGAGCACCTGACCGGTGTCGCTGGTCGTCTTGGACCACTCGTACGTCTTCGCGAAGCCGAGCCCGTCGCGGTAGAACCGCAGGGATTCGTCGACGTCCTTGCAGAGGATCGCGACGTGCATCAGCGTGGCCGAGCCGGGCGGGCGGGACCAGGGTGCCGACATGGGACTACCTCCTCGGTTGGGTACTGCCTTCACGGGTGGTGCGGACCGGGGACCCGGGACCGGGTACCGGGATCAGGAGCGCCGCAGCCAGGCGGCGAGCCCGGCGGGCAGGGTCGCGGCGGCCTCGGCGTCCGCCGTCAGCGCGACGTAGCCGTCGGGGCGGACGAGCGTGGCGTGGGTGGCGTCGCCGTCCGGGAGCACGGTGATCGGTGTGGCGCTCGCTTCGGCGGCCTCCTTGACCGCGACGGCGTCGGCGGCGGGCGGGATGACCAGCGTCCAGCCGATGCCGGGGGCCATCCCGCGCCGGGGGGCCACGCGCCGCCCCGGGCCGGGCGAGTGCGGGCCCTCGGCGCCGCCGTAGCCGATGTGCAGGCCGGCCAGCCGGGTGGCGAGCCACGCGCGGAACGCCGGCAGCTGGGCGACCGAGTCGAGCACCTCGTTGCGCAGCCCGATGCTCGCCGGGTTCGTCTGCGTCGAGATCTCGGTGAGCGTGCCGGTGAACCCGAGCACCCCGGCGGCGACCGGCCGCCGCTCGGCGTCGTAGGTGTCCAGCAGGGCGGGCGCGGCGGTGCCGTCGAGCACCGCGCCCAGCTTCCAGGCGAGGTTCAGCGCGTCCTGGACGCCAGTGTTGAGGCCCTGTCCGCCGACCGGGCTGTGCACGTGCCCGGCGTCGCCGACGAGGAACACCGGGCCCTGCCGGAAGGTATCGGCCAGCCGCTCGTGCACCCGCCAGTTCGAAGCCATCTTGACCTCGCGCACCCGGCCGCCCGCGGCACCCGGGCCGCGCGTGTCGATGACCTCCTGGACGTCCTCGCGGGTGGGCACGCCGGCGTCGTCGCCGACCAGCGCCACCACGCGGTACAAGTCGCCGGGGATCTTCGCCACCGCGCCGAGCCCGCGCGGGGAGAAGTAGAACGTGACGACCTCGTCCTCCGGGCCGTGCCAGTCCATGGTGACCTCGGCCAGCATGAAGGTCTGCGGCCGCGCGCCGCCGGGGAAGGCGACGCCGATCCGGTCGCGGACGGTGCTGTGGATGCCGTCGGCGCCGACCACGTACCGGGCGTCGATCGCCCGCACGACCCCGTCGGAGTCCACAATGGACGCCGTGCTGCCCGGGAAGGTGCCCCGCAGGTCGAGCAGCGACGTGGTGCGGTGCACGGTGCCGCCCAGCGCGGCGTAGCGCTCGGCGAGCACCTCCTCGGTGGTCATCTGCGGGATGCTCAGCGCGTACGGGTAGGGCGTGTCCAGCTCCGCGAACGGGATGGACAGCAGCACCTTTTCCGCGTCGCGGACGGTGAACGTGCGGCCCGGGATGGACCGGGCCACCAGCTCGTCGGCGACGCCGATGGCGGCCAGCGACTCCAGCGTGCGCACGTGCACCGCCGACGCCCGCGAGTGCGCCGCGGGCCCGGGCGCGCGGTCGATGACGACGTGGTCGATCCCGAGCGTGCGCAGCGCGCAGCCCATCGTCAGGCCCACCGGCCCGGCGCCGACGACGAGCACGTCGGTGGAGCGGGGTAGTTCTGGGGACAGGGACATGGCGAAACCCTCCTGCGCTCACCCGGCCGCCGCGGTGGACGGCGGCTCCTCCAGCGTCGAGTGCGGATCCGTTGGCGGGCAAGGCCGAATGCACGGAGTAGCCCGACCGGCGTGACTTGGGATAGTGCGCGGCGGCGCCTTGCCCGGCGCGGCGGCGGCGCGGTGTGCTGGGGAGCGGAAAGGCCCGGCACACCACAGTAGACACAACGGCCTAAGGATCTCTCATGGCGGACAGCACAAGCACCCGCGCGGTGGTCACGCAATTGTTTTCCGACGTCGCGGCGGGCAACGTCGAGGGCGTGCTCGCCGCGCTCTCCCCGGCGATCGTCTTCGACCTGCCCGGCAACGAGTTCAACACGATCGTGCCCAACCTGCGCGTGTGGCGGGGCAAGGACGAGGTGCTGGAGGCGTTCCGGCTGCGCACGCTCTACGCCGACGTCACCGAGTTCGAGCAGCGGCAGATGGTCGTCGAGGGCGACCGCGCATTCGTCGTCAACCACCAGAAGCTCAAGCACCACCGGACCGGGATGGAGGTGGACTTCGAGTTCGCGATGGTGCTGACCGTCGGCGACGACGGCCTGGTGACGCACTGGCGCGCGTTCTTCGACGCCAGCCCGGAAATCGCGCTGTTCCGCTCCGACATCGACGAGCGGCTGCTCGCCGCGGTCCGCGCCGGCGACCGGGAGGAGGCCGGGCGGCTCGTCCGCGACGGCGCCGACCCGAACCGCCGCGACCCCGCCACCGGGCTGACGACGTTCCTGGTGGCCGCCGGGCTCGGGAACGCCGGCGTGGTGCGCGAGCTGGTCGACGCGGGCGCCGACGTGTTCACCACCGACAGCCGCGGCGGCGCGACCGCGTTGCACAAGGCGGTTCAGCGCGGCGACCTGGCGACCGTGCGGGTGCTCGTGGACGCGGGCGCGTTCGTGGACGCGGTGGCCGCGACCACCGGCCACACGCCGCTGATGGACGCGCTCTGGTACAAGTGGCCGCACATCGCCCGGTTCCTGCTGGAGCTCGGCGCGGGCGTCAACCTCTCGACGCACTACGGCTTCTCGATGAAGGAGCACTTCGAGTACGAGCTGAACGTCAACAAGCTCGGCAAGGAGAAGCTGCTCGAAGCCGAGCAGGCGCTGAAGGACCGCGCGAAGTCCGACGAGGACGCCGTGGCGGCGCAGGAGCTGATGGCCGCGGTGACCGCGAACGACGTCGAGCGGGTGCGGTCGCTGATCGCCTCCGGCGCCGACGTCGACGCGCGGTACCCGGTCCTCAACGGCTTCAACGACCAGCACACCCCGTTGCTGGTCGCCGCGCGCGACGGGCACGCCGAGATCGCCGGGCTGCTGCTGCGCGGCGGCGCCGACGTCAACGCGACCGAGCCGACGTTCGGGGCGAGCCCGCTGCACAAGGCCGTCTACAACGGACACGCGACGATCACCTCGGCGCTGGCTTCGGCCCCGGGCGCCGACCTGGACTACCAGGGCGCGACCAACGGCTACACCGCGTTGCACGACGCGCTCTGGCACGGCTACGACGACTGCGCGTCGATCCTGCTCGACGCCGGCGCCCGGGTGGACGTCGAGGGGCACGACGGCAAGACCGCGCTCGACATCGCCGCCGAGGTCTTCGGCCCGGACCACCGCCTCACCGCCCGGATCCGGGCGCTCTGACCGATCCGGCCCCACGGAAGGGAAACGCCGATGTTGTTCTACGTGCAGATGAGATGGAACCACGAGGGCCGGATCACCCTCGACGAGCTGTGGGACGTCGAAGCCGACGAGGCCGAGCACGCCCAGGAGACCGTCGACTCCGGGTTCTGCGTCGGGATCTGGAAGGTCGCCGCGCAGAAGCGGGTGATCGCGATCATCGACTCCCCGGACGCCGAGGAGCTCGACCGGACCGCGCTCGGGCGGCTGCCGATGCGGGAGTACCTGGAGTTCGAAGCGGTCTGGCCGTTGCGGGACTACCTCGGGTTCGCCGAGGACGTCAAGAAGCGTTACCAGGTCTGAGAGAAGGCGGCGAGCACGGTGGTGGCAGCGAACGACGGCGCCGGCCCGTGGCCCGGCGGGACCGGGGTGGGCGGCGTGAGCGAGGCCGCGGCGCGCGGGGGTGACCGGCGCGCGGCCGTCACGGCGGTGCACGCGTGGCTGGCCGCCGCCCGGGGCCCGATCGGGCCGGCCGAGGTGGCCCGGTTCCCGTTCGCCCCGGTGTTGCGCCACTACCGGGCGGTGGGCCGCACCTACGCCGGTGACGAGCTCGTCACCCTGCTGCGGACCGTCCACGGCAGACTGTCCGGGGGCGGCCGCGCGCGGCTCGCGTGGCCGCTGCCGGACTGGCTGCCGAGCACGGCCGACCAGGCGGGCGGCGGCTACGACGGCTACCTGGCCGTGCCGCTGCTGGACAGCCCGGCCGGCGCCGACCTGCCGCCACACCGGGCGGCGGCGGACCTGCTGCGGGCCCTCTCCGCCGACCTGCTCGGGCTGGAGGTCCGCGCGCTCGGCCGCGAACCCGGCCGGGTGCAGCGGCAGCGGGCCCGGGCCTGTCTCGGCGTCCTGGCGCGGCTGCGGGAGGTTCCGCTGCCGCCGCCGTCGGCCGACGAGGACCTCGCCGACCTCGCCGGGACCTGGATCGCCGAGACGGCCGAGACGATCGCGCCGCGGGTGCGGGTGGTCACCGAGCTGTCGCTGCTGCCGATGACCCCGCTGCACGACGAGCAGATGTTCGTCCGCAGCCTGCAGCTGTTCGAAACGCTGTACCGCCGGATCGGCGACGCGCTGGCGGCGGCCCGGGACGCGCTCGTCCGCCTGGCGGTCGAGCGCGCCCGGGTGCTGGTCGCCGACGCGGCCCGGCTGCTGGCCCTTTCGCCCGCGCTCTACCGGGTGGTGACCACGATGCCGCCGGAGGTGTTCGCGGTGATCCGGGCGCACACCGGCGGCCGCAGCGCGATCCAGTCACGCGGCTTCCGCCGGATCGAGGCGGTGTGCGCCCCGCGGCCGGACATCGCCGCCGGAGTCCCGTTGCAGGACGCGGTGGTGCGGGCGGGTGAGCGGCTCGGCGGCGTCGCGACCGCCCGGCTGTGCGCGGACCTGGCGCGGCTGGACGAGGCGTGGTGCGCGATGAAGCGGACCCACTGGGGGATCACCAGGAAGATCATCGGCACGGTCCCGGGCACGGGCGGCACGACCGGGGCGGAGTACCTGCGCCGGGCGGCCGCGGTCCCGTTGTTCCCGGCGTTGTCCGCCCGGCCGCTGGAGGTGCCCGCGTGACCGGCTACGCCGACCTGCGGCGGAAGATCATGGGCGCGGTGGTGGCCCAGGCGATCCACGCGGTGACCGAGCTCGGCGTCGTCGACCGGCTCGCGGCCGGGCCCGCCACGGCGGCGGACCTGGCGGCGGACCTCGGCGCCGACGCCGACGCCTTGACGCGGTTCCTCCGGGCGCTCGCCGGGGAGGGGCTGTTCACCGTGACGGCGGGGAAGTACGCGCTGACGCCGGCCGGGGAGCTGCTGCGGTCGGACGTCCCGGGCTCGCTGCGGCACCTGTCGAGGCTGATGACCGGCGAGGCGTACCGGGTCTGGGAGGAGGCGTCGCTGAGCCTGCGCACCGGCGGGCCGGCGTTCGAGCCGGTGTTCGGCGCGCCGCTGTTCGAATGGCTCGCGGACCGGCCGGCGCGGCAGGCCGAGTTCGACCGGGCGCAGGCCGGGCTGGCCGGGATGCGCGCGCAGCCGCTGCTGGAGCGCTCGTGGGACGGTGTCCGGCACGTCGTCGACGTCGGAGGCGGCAACGGGATGCTGCTCGGTCTGCTGCTGGCGGCGCACCCGTGGTTGCGCGGGACGGTGTTCGACCGGCCCGGCGTGGTCTCGGACGCGGGGGTGCCGGAGCGGTGCCGCCGCGTCGAGGGCGACTTCTTCGTGTCGGTGCCGTCCGGTGGGGACGTCTACCTGCTGGCGCAGATCCTGCACGACTGGGACGACACCGAGGCGACGCGGATCCTGCGCAGCTGCCGCGCGGCGATGCCGGCGGACGGGCGGCTGCTCGTCCTGGAGCAGGTCATTCCGGAGGACGGTGGCCCGCATCCGGGGCACCTGCTGGACCTGCACATGCTGGTGCTGCTGGGCGGCCGCGAGCGCACGGAGGCCGCCTGGCGGCGGTTGCTGGCCGACGGCGGGTTCGAGGTCCGCGCGGTGACGTTCGGCGAGCGGGCGTCGGTGATCGAGGCGGTGCCGGCATGACGGCCCTCTCGCCCCGCGACCTGATGCCCGGCCGGCTGGTGCCCGACGTCGGGGAGTACCTGGGCGAGTACGCCGCCCGGACCTCCGCCGCGCGGGCCCGCGGCCACCGGACCCTGCGCTACGGCACCGCGGAGCCCGAGCTCCTCGACCTGTTCCCGGTCCCGGGCGCATCCCGGGCTCCCCTCATGGTGTTCGTGCACGGCGGCTTCTGGCAGGAGTCGGGCCGCCACCAGGCCGCGTTCACCGCCGGCGGCTTCCTCGACCGGGGCGTCGCGTTCGCGGCCCTCGGCTACGGGCTGGCGCCGGCGTACCGGCTCGGCGAGATGGTCGCGATGATCCGGCGGGCGATCCGCCTGCTGACGCACGTCGCGCCGGCGCTCGGCATCGAACCGGCGCGGATCCACCTGGCGGGCAGTTCGGCCGGCGCGCACCTGGCCGCGATGGCGCTGCTGCCCGGCGGTGCCCCGGTCGCCGGGGTGACGCTCCTCAGCGGCCTGTACGAGCTCGAGCCGCTGATCGGCTCGGCCGTCGACGATGCTCTGGGGCTCTCGGTGATCGAGGCGCGGGAGAACAGCCCGCTGGGCAAGCTTCCGCCGGCGTTGCCGCCCGTGATCCTCGCCCGCGGTGAACGCGAACCGGCCGAGTTCATCCGTCAGCACGACGCGATGGCGGCCTCCTTGACCGCGGCCGGCGCCGATGTCACCGACCTCGTCGGCGTCGGCCGCAACCACTTCGACCTGCCGTACGACCTCACGGATCCGGCCACGCCACTGGGGGCGGCGGTGGGGGAGCAGCTCGTGGCCGGGTGCCGGAAGGCCACTCTCACCTGAAACGGCACCTCAGAGCCGCGCGCGCAACTCCCACAGCTCCGGGTAGAACCGCACATCCCGGCGCGAGGCCAGATGCGCGGCCCCCGCCGTCCCGCCCGTACCCCGCCGGCGCCCGATCTGCCGCTGCACGGTCAGCAAATGCCGGCCCTGCCACGCGGCCCACGCCTGGTCGTGCGCGACGAGCGCCTCGGCCAGGTCCCACAGCGCGTCCCGGTCCGCCGCGATCCGGGCGTACGCCTCGAACCGCTCCTCCTCCGTCGCCACCGGGAAGCCCGCCTTCTCCAGCACCGCCAGGTACCCGTCCCAGAGCGTCGGCTCGGCCGCCCGCCGGTGCAGCCGGGCGCGCTCCGCCGCCGAGTACCACGGGCGGTCGAACACGCCCTCGTCGCGGGCGCCCGACAGCAGGGCGATCTCGCGGAACTGGGCCGACTGCCCGCCGTTCCCGGTGCCCAGTGCGCCGCGGAAGAGCTGGAAGTCCTGCGGGGCCATCGTGTCGAGGACGTCGAACTGGCCCAGCAGCATCCGCTGCACCGCCACCGCCCGCTCCAGCCGGCGGCGCGGGACGTGCCCGTCGCCGGTCAGCATCAGGTCGCGGGCGTCTTCGAGTTCGAACAGCAGTTGCTTGAACCACAGCTCGAACGCCTGGTGCACCACGACGAACAGCAGCTCGTCCCGCGCCTGCGGGCCCGCCTGCGGCCGCTGGAGCGCGAGCAGGGCCGGCAACCGCAGGTAATCCCCGTAACCCGGCATCAGAACTCCTCCCCGGTGAGCAGGCCGTGCGCCGCGAAGGCGTCCACCGCGCCGGGCACCTCGAACACGCCCGCGGACGCGCACATCCGCAGCGAAGCGCGGCAGATCGTGCGGAACCGCTCGGCGTCGCCGCGGTAGCAGTCGTCGGCGACGGCCGCCGCGGTGGCCGCGTCCAGCCCGGCCAGGCGCAGCGACGACCGCACCGGGGCGACGTCCCAGACCAGGCAGCTCTTCATCAGCTCCGGCAGCGCGAACGCGACCGCCGACCGGGTGCCGGCGTCCAGGCCGTGCCACAGCTCGTGGAAGAACGCCGTGAAGAACCGGTGGTGGCGGCCTTCGTCCTTCGCGTGGTCGCGGACCAGGTCACGGACCGTGGTGACCACCCCGGTGTCGGCCGGGACCTCGTTGAGGATGCTGGTGACGAGCGTTTCGAACACCACGGTCTGCAGCAGCGGCGCCAGCTCCGGGTATTCGCGCAGGCGGCCCGCCGCCACCTCGCCGAGCTGCGCGACGAACCCGCCGTAGTCCCAGCGCGGGATCGCGATCCCGGTCGCCGCCGCCACCTGGTCGGCCAGGTCGAGGCTGAACAGCGAGTGGTAGC
This sequence comes from Amycolatopsis sp. NPDC004772, assembly GCF_053601215.1. NCBI lineage: Bacteria > Bacillati > Actinomycetota > Actinomycetes > Pseudonocardiales > Pseudonocardiaceae > Amycolatopsis > Amycolatopsis sp. NPDC004772. Next base: position 103,533 of record NZ_JBSGBK010000022.1, on the reverse strand, counting down.
CCTCGTCGCAGTACACCTTGAACGCGTCCAGCCGGGTCGAGGTGGCCAGCGGGATGCCGCAGCGGTCGTCGGCGATCAGCTCGGCCCCGCGGTTGACCACTCGGGTCTCCAGGTGGGTCGTGGACAGCAGGAACTGATACAGGTGCCGCACGGCCAGTTCCCGCCGCCGCGGCGCCGGGAGCGCCGCCACGGCCTCGTGCGCCAGGTGGGGCACCAGCCGCTCGGGGAAGAACACCTTGCCGGCGTCGGCGTCGTCGTGCAGCATCCGCCGGACGCCGGTGCGCACCCCGGCGGCCTCGTACCACGCGTCGAGCGGGCCACGGCTCATCGCGGCACCGCGCCCAGCCGCCGGACGGCTTCCCGCACCAGGCCCGCGTCGGTGGCGAAGCACAGGCGGAACCAGCCCGGCTCCGGCGAGCCGAACGCCGACCCGGGCAGGACGTTCACCCGCGCCGACTCCAGGATCCGCCGCCACAGCTCGTGCTCGCCGGTGGTGCCCGGTTCCGCCAGCCACGCGCGCAGGTCCAGCCACACCGAGAAGCCCGCGCCCGCCGGCACGTGCGGGACGCCCGCGTCCGTCAGCGCGGCCGTGACCCCCGTGTAGGCCGCCGCCAGCCGGGCGCGGGAGCCGTCGAGGTAGCCGCGCACCCAGTCCTCGTCGGCCAGCAGCCCGGCCAGCAGCGCCTGGGTGTCGCTGGACACCGGCGCGAAGTAGGCGAGGGCCCGGGCCGCGGCCAGCACCTCGGGGTCGCGGCTGCACAGCGCGCCGACTTTCAGCCCGGGCAGCCCGAAGTCCTTGGCGAAGCCCCAGACGACGTGCACGCGCGGGCCGCCGTCGAGCACGCTGGTGAACGGCTCCGGCCCGAACACCGAGCCGGCGTAGATCTCGTCGGCGACGACGTCGAGGTCGAGCCGGGCGGCGACGGCCAGCAGCTCGCGCAGCACCCCGGGCGGGTGCACCCGGCCGGTCGGGTTGTCCGGGGAGGTCAGCACCAGCGCCCGCACGGTCTCGCCGCGGCGGCGCGCGGCCAGCACGGTCTCCGCCACGACGGCCGGATCGAGCCGGAAGCCGTCCGCGGCACGCATCGGGGCCGGCAGCAGCCGGGCGCCGGACCGGACGGTGAGCAGGACGTCCAGCGCGCCGTAGTAGGGCGCGGGCACGACGACGGCGTCCCCGGGGTCGCACAGGACGCTCGCGGCGATGTCGAGGGCGGCGCTGGCCCCGCTGACGACCACCAGTTCGTCGGCGTCCACCGCGGTGCGCAGCAGCCGGGAGAGCTGCGCGGCGGTCGCTTCGCGCAGCGTGCGCGTGCCGTGCAGCGGGCCGTACCGGACGTCGGCCGGGGTCAGCCGCCGCGGCGCGGTGACGCGCTCTTCCAGCAGGTCCCAGACCAGCCGGTTCTCCGCGGTGCCCAGGTTGAGGAAGCCGCCGGGGTTGCGCACCGGGTCGTACGGGTCCGCTTCGGCGCGCAGGTGGGCCGCGGCGATCGCCGGCACGCGCCCGGCCAGCGCGGCGGCGCGCTTCGCCACCATCAGCAACCCGCTTCCGGGCCGGTGACCAGGCCGGGGTGCACGCCGAGGCCGCGCGAGGCGTCCAGCACCGCGCCGTGCAGCAGCGCCGCCGGTTCTTCGCACAGCCACCAGGTCAGCTCGGCGAGTTCGGCCGGGTCGAGCAGCCGGCCGCCGGGCAGCCGGCTCGTCAGTTCCGCCAGCTGCGTCTCGGTCAGCGCGTCGAGCAGGCTCGCGCGCAGCATCGGTGTGTGCGTCGCGCCGGGGCAGATCGCGAACACGTGCACCGGGTCGTGCACGAGCTGCGCGGCGAGATGCCGGGTCAGGTAGGCCAGCGCCGCCTTGCTCATCCCGTCGGCGATGTCGAACGCGGGGAAGGTGGCGATCCCGCCGCCGACGCTGCAGACGTTGACGATCTTGCCGTAGCCGCGGTCGAGCATGGCCGGCAGCAGGGCCCGGATCATCCACAGTGGACCGACACTGTTCACCCGCAGGAACGCCTCGTCACGCCGCTCGACCGGGCCGTCGACGGTGTTCTCGACCGTCTTGGTGCCGACCGCGGCGTTGTTGACCAGGACGTCCACCGGGCCGTGCACCCGCTCCAGCAACCGCCGGTGACTCTCGGCGTCGCCCTGGTCCAGTTCGAACGCCTCCGCTTTGCCGCCGAGGTCGGCCACCTCGGCGACCAGCCGCGCGGCGGCGTCCGGGTGGGACCGGTAGGTGAACCAGACCCGGTCGCCGCCGAGCGCGAACCTGCGCACCATCGCCTCGCCCAGGCCGCTCGAGCCGCCGGTGACGAGCACTCCACGTCCAGCCATGCCCCGGATTCTCACGGCGGGACCGCCACGGCCGCACCGATCCGGGGGCTACTTCGTGCGGTCGCGGGCCGACTTGGGGGAGTGCGTGCGGCGCCCTTGCTGCCCGCGCGCGCCACGCGGTGCCATGGATTCCGGTCACACGCGCACCGACAAGGGAGCACCGCATGATCCACCAACTGATCTTCGCCCACCCCAAGCCGGGGATGAGCGAGCAGGAGTTCCAGCGCTACTGGGTCGAAGAGCACGCGGTCCGGTACGCCGCCAAGATCCCGCAGATCCGCAAGTACCTGATCGACACCCGGATCCCGTTCGGACCCGAGCCGGAAGATCCGATGTGGAGCGGGGTCGCGGAGATCTGGCTGGCCGACGACGAGGAGCAGCTGGCCTCGCTGCAGACCGACGAGTTCCTCAACGGCGCCCGGCTGGACGAACCGCGCTGGGCCGCCTTCTGGCGGTCGGTGGTCCTCGACACCGACGCCCGCGAAGTCGTCCCGGGACCGGCCGACGCGGGCGGTGTCAAGCTGATCCAGCTGGTCAAGCGCCGCGAAGGGCTGCCGCTGGCCGAGTTCCGCGAACGGCTGCGCGGCAAGTACGCCGACCTCGCCGCCGAGGTCCCCGGGCTGCGCCGGTACCTGCAGGGCACCACCCGCGACGGCTACTACGGCGTCGGCGAGGCGCTGCTGGACGCGGCGCAGCAGCTGTGGTTCGACGACACCGACGCGCTCGCCGCGGCGCTGGAGTCCCCCGCCTACCAGCGGGCGCACGAGGAGCTGCTGTCCATTGTGGAGCCCCGGTACGTCCACGAGATGGTCGTGCGCGAGAACTGGATCATCGGTCCCGAGCCGCGCTGAACCCCGGATCCCCCGAGGCCGCCGTCCCGCCGGACGGCGGCCTCGCCGTGCCACGAGGAGGTTCCCGTGCCCGCGTTGCTGTTCCGCGACATCCGGGTGTTCGACGGCCACGAGCCGAGGCCGCGGACGAACGTGCTCGTCGACGGCGGCCGGATCGCCGCGCTCGGCACCGGGGTGACGGCGCCCGGCGCGGACGTCGTCCCGGGCGCGGGCCGGACGTTGCTGCCCGGCCTGATCGACGCGCACGTGCACATCACGCGGTCCGGGCTGCACCACGGGTTCGCCTTCGGCGTCACGACGCAGCTCGACATGTTCGCCGACCCCGCGTTGCTGCGGGTGGTGCGCGCCGAGGCCGCGCGGGGCGGAGCCGTCTCGGACGTCCGGTCGGCGGGCATCGGCGCGACCGCGCCCGGCGGGCACCCGGCCCAGCTGGTCCACCACGGACTGTTCGGGCCGTTCCCGACGCTGGCCGCGCCGTCGGACGCACCGTCGTTCGTCGCGGCGCGGGTGGCCGAGGGCGCGGACTACCTGAAGGTGTTCGCGTCGTCGGTGCCGGGGGAGCCGCACCGGCCGGCACTGACCGAGGCCGCGGTGGCCGCACTGATCGCGGCGGCGCACGAGCGCGGCCTGCTCGCGGTGGCGCACGCGACGGACGTGCGGTCCGCGCTGACGGCCGTCCGCGCGGGGGTCGACGGCCTCGCGCACCTGCCGTTCGACCGCCCGCCCGGCCCGGAGTTCGTCGCGGAACTGGCGGCGCGGGACGTCTTCGTGGTGCCGACCCTGACCGTGCTGGAGTCCTTCTGCGGCCGCGCGGGCGCGGCGGACCCCGCGGCGGCACGGGTACTGGACGCGGCGGCTTTGGCGACCTTGACGGCGACGATGGCCCCGGAGCCCGCCGACGGCTACGCGGCCGAGCACGCGGCCCGGGTCGTGGCGCCACTGGCGCGGGCCGGGGTGTGCGTGCTCGCGGGGACCGACGCCGGCGCGCCCGGCGCCGCGCACGGGCTGAGCCTGCACCGGGAGCTCGAGCTGCTGGTCGCGGCCGGACTCACTCCGAGGGCGGCGCTGGAGGCGGCGACGGCGGCGCCGGCGCGGCGGTTCGGGCTCGCGGATCGTGGGGAAGTGGTGGTGGGCAAGCGGGCGGATCTGGTCGTGGTGGCGGGCGATCCGCTGGCGGACATCCGCGCGTCGCGGCGGCTGGTCGCCGTGTGCCGGGAGGGCGTCCTGCACGAAACAGAAGCCTCTTTCCCGGCATGAAAGGGAGGCGCCCGCCAGTCCCTGGGGAAGACCGGCGAGCGCCTGCTCGGGGTGGGTGGTTCAGTCGTTGACGCCGGCGGCGATCGGGGCCGTCGCGGCCGCGGACTGGCGGCCGCGCAGGAAGATCGTGGCCACGGCCGCGCCGAACAGGGCGATCAGCGCCGCCGTCAGCAGGCCGGCGTGCAGGCCGCTCGTGGTGGCCGCCACCGTGTCGCCGGTGCTCTCCAGGCTCGCCGTGCGGGCGGTCACCACCGCGGCCAGCACCGGCAGCCACACCGCGCTGCCCAGCTGCTGCGCGGTCTGCGCCAGGCCGCCCGCCAGGCCCTGCTTGTCGTCCGGCAGCCCCGACGTCACCGTGATGTTGAACGCGATGACCGCCGTGACGTGCCCGAAGCCGAGGCCGATGTTGGTCAGCACCAGCAGCGTGAAGTTGCCGCTCTGGGGCAGCAGCACCATCAGGCCGGTCGACACCGCCTGCAGCAGCAGCCCGCAGACGAGCGCGCGCGGCACGCCGAGTGCGCCGATCGTCCGGTTGCCGATCAGCCCGCCGATCACCGCTGAGCCGCCGAGGGGGATCAGCGACAGGCCGGTGCGCATCGGGCTGTAGCCCAGCACGTCCTGCATGTAGAGCGTCTCCAGGACGGTCGCGCCACCGCACATGCCGAAGGTGATGAACCCGGCCAGCCCGCCCCACTTCACCGACCGCCGCCGCAGGACGTCCAGGGGCGCCAGTGGTGCCGGGTGTTTCGCTTCGGCGTAGAGGAACAGGCCCAGGAACACTACCCCGGCGGCGAGCGTGCCGATCGTCGCCGGGCTGTCCCAGCCGGCACTGTCGCCGGTCGAGATGCCGTAGACGAGCGCCAGGATGCCGGCGGTGGCGAGCACCGCACCGGGCACGTCGAGCCGGGCGGCGTTCGCGTCCTTGCTCTCCTCCAGCAGCGCGATCGCGGCGACGAACACGATCCCGCCGATGATCGCCAGCAGCAGCATGGTCCAGCGCCAGCTGAGCGCACCGGTGATGATGCCGCCGCTGATCACGCCGACGATGAAGCCGAGCATCAGCACCGCGCCGTTGACGCTGAGCGCCTTCTGCCGTTCCGGCCCCTCGCGGAACGACGTCGTCAGCAGCGACATCGCCGACGGCCCGACCATCGCCGCGCCGATGCCCTGGCCGGCGCGGGCCAGGATGAGCAGCCACGGCGTCTCGGCCAGCCCGCCGGCGAGCGAGAACACGGTGAACAGCGCGACGCCGATGAGGAACAGCTTGCGCCGGCCGAACAGGTCGGACGCCCGCCCGAACAGCAGCAGGAACCCGGCGATGAACAGGATGAAGGCCGTCATCACCCACTGCAGGTCCGCGGTGGAGGTGAAGCCGAGGTCGTGCCCGATGGCGGGCAGGGCCACGCTGACGATCGAAAAGTCGAGCGCGACCATGAACTGCGATGCGCAGAGCATGATGAGGAGGAGCCAGCGCCGGGCGCCGAAGCGCGTGGGCGGGTCCGGCCGGGATGCGTCAGTAGCCATGGGACCAGCCTGGGGCACGCGTCGCGCGCGTGGAGAGCCTGAACCAGTCGTGGTATTGGCAGTACCAGCATGAGCCGGTTCTGGTTGACCCCGCCGGCCGGGGCGCATGCTGGCCCGAGGCCGTGCCGTCGCGCGTGTTCCCGGCCGTCCCCCCATCCTCCTGGCGAGAAGGAGCCAGCCATGCATTCACTCGACGTCGCCGCGGCGACCGAGGACCCGATCCGCCGGATCCCGTCCGGCTTCATGCTCGGCACGAAGACCCTCGCCCGCGGCGCGGAGCTGGGGTTCGTCGAGTCGGACTTCTACTTCGCCGGCCGCGGCGGGGTGCTGGGCGACGTCGACTCCGACGTCGTCGCGGCGGGCTTCACGTTCGTCAACGCCGAGTCCCTGCGGGTGGTGTGGGAACGCAGCCGCGACGTGCTGCCGCGCCGGGAGGCGTCGGTCGAGTTCGCGGTCTGCGCGGCCGGCTGGGCCCAGGAGCACATCCCGGACGAGTTCGACGCGGCCCGCCTGGCCGAGCTCCTGGACCCGGTCGTCGCCGCGGCGGGCCCCGAACTGGCCCCGGTGTTCGCCGGCTGGCGGGCCCTGGACGTACCGGCCGAGCCGAAGGCGCACGCACTGCACCAGCTCAACGTCCTGCGCGAGCTGCGCGGGGCGCGCCACATGGTCGCGGTCCTGGCGGGCGACCTGGCCCCGCAGGACGCACTGCGCTACCACTCGCCGTCGGTGATCTGGGACCTGTTCGGCTGGCCGGGCCGGCTGGAGGCGTCTCGCGTCCGCCAGGTGGGCAAGCGCTGGCAGAGCGCGATCGACGTGACGAACCAGCTCCTGGCCCCGGTGTTCGACGTGCTGCCGGAGGCGGAACGGGGTGAGCTGGTGACGTTGCTGCAGTACCTGCTGACGGTGACGTCCTGACCGATCGCGTGGAAAGGCCACCCGGGGCAACCCGGGTGGCCTTTCCGTTGTCAGGATTCCGCGCGGTACCGGTGGATGAGCGACGCGGCCATCGCGCCTTCGCCGACCCCGGACGCGATCCGCTTCACCGACCCCGCCCGCGCGTCCCCGGCTGCGAACACCCCCGGCATGTTCGTCTCCAGCAGGAACGGCCGCCGCGGGAGGTCCCAGGCGTTCGGGGTGGCCTCCGGGAGGTCCGGGCCTGTCAGCAGGAAACCGTGGCCGTCGCGGGCGACCGCGTCCGCCAGCCACTCCGTGCGGGGGCGGGCGCCGATGAACGTGAACAGGTACTCCGCGTCCTCTGAGGACACCCGGCCGGTGCGGCGGTCGCACAGAGTCAGGCGGCGCAGGCGGTCGTCGCCGTCGACCGCGACCACCGTGGTGTCCACGCGGACGTCGATCGCCGGGTGGCTGCGGATCTCGTCGATCAGGTAGCGCGACATCGACGCCTCCAGCGAAGGCCCGCGCACCAGCAGCGTCACCCGTGACGCGTGCTCGGCGAAGTGCAGGGCCGCCTGGCCCGCCGAGTTCGCCCCGCCGACGATCCACGCGTGCCCCTGCGCGCACGTCGTCGTCTCCGAAGTCGTTGCCCCGTAATAGATCCCGGCACCCTCGAACCGCTCGGCGCCCACCGCCTCCAGCCGCTGGTACGCCAGGCCCGTCGCCAGGAGCACCGCGCCCGCCGTGACCTCGCGCCCGTCCGACAGGCACAGCACCCGGGCCCGCCCGGCCGCGCGCAACGCGACCGCCGAAACCGGGGCCAGGATGTCGGTGCCGAACCGGCGGGCCTGCGCCACCGCCCGGCGGGTCAGCTCCGCGCCCGACACCCCGGCCGGGAACCCCAGGTAGTTCTCGATCCGGCTCGACGTGCCGGCCTGCCCGCCCGGCACGTAGGCGTCCACCAGCAGGGTGCTCAGCCCCTCGGACGAACCGTAGACGGCCGCCGCCAGCCCGGTCGGGCCGCCGCCGACGATCACCGTGTCGTAGTGCGGCCGGTCCACGGCCGGGGCGAGCCCGAGCACCTCGGCCAGCTCCCGGTGCGTGGGCTGGGACAGCCGGGTCCCGTCGGGCAGGTGCACCCGCGGCCACGCCGCCCCCTCGGCGTCGGCGCCGCTCGCGGTCGTGACGTCGACGAAGCGGAACGGCTGCTGGTGGCGGGTCAGGAAGTCGCGCAGGCGGTGCGTGGCCGGCGCGAACGGGTGGCCGACGACGCGGATGCCGCCGTAGGGCGGGCAGTAGGCTGCCTCCCACGACGCGAGCAGGTCGTCGAGGACCGGGTAGAGCCGCTCCTCCGGCGGCTCCCACGGCTTGACGAGGTAGTGGTCGAGACGCACCTCGTTGATCGCGGTGATGGCGACGGACGTGTCCGCGTACGCGGTCAGCAGCACCTTCTTCGCCGCCGGGAAGCGACTCCGCGCCTGCCCGAGGAACTCGGTGCCGGTCATCTCCGGCATCCGCTGGTCCACCAGCAGCAACGCCGCTTCGGTGCCGCGCTCGCGCAACGTGTCGAGGATCCCCAGCGCCGCCCGGGGCGTGCCGGTGGCCAGGACGCGGTACCGGTCGCGGTAGCGGCCGAGGTCCCGCCTCAGCGCGCTGAGGACGGTCGGGTCGTCGTCGACGACCAGCAGGGCGGGCGCGGACTGCTTGGCGGTCACCATGATCGCAGTGTCCGCACCGCACGCGCGCGCGCCGATCCCGACGTCACGAAGTCCGCCGAGGTACCCCCGAATCGACGTCCGGTGCCCGGCCCGACTTGTCGAAGTGACGGCGCCGTAAGGCTTTTCCCTGGCTCCGCGGCGGATCCGGTTGCTTCACTGGCTTCAGCCCGGATCCCGGGAATTCACCAGCACCAGCACGGGAGTGCCGATGTCCAAGAAGATCCTGTACGTGCTCTCCGAGTACGGCTACTGGGGTGAGGAGCTGCTCGGCCCGGTGACCGCCACCGATGCGGCCGGCTACGAGAGCGTCTTCGCCACCCCCAACGGGAAGCGGCCGCAGGCGCTGCCGCCGAGCCTCGACCCCGGGTACGTCGACCCGCCGCTCGGCCGCTCGGTCACCACGCCCGAGGTCGCCGTCGCCGCGCGCGAACTCGACGAGTCCGCCCGGCTGGACGACCCGCTGAGCCTGGCCGAGCTGATCCCGGAGCGTCCTTACAACAGCGAGCCCGGGTTCCTGCGGCTGATCGAGGCGTACTACCGCGATCTGTCCACTCTGGACACCGAGGTCGAGCGGTACGACGCGCTCGTCATCGTGGGCGGCAGCGGCCCGATCGTCGACCTGGCCAACAACGGGCGGCTGCACGAGCTGATCCTCGCCTTCGTCCGCGCGGACAAGCCGGTCGTCGGCGAGTGCTACGGCGTCGCGCCGCTGGCCTTCGCCCGCGACTGGGAGGACCGGACCAGCATCATCCGCGGCAAGCACGTCACCGGCCACTGCAAGGAGTACGACTACAAGGACGGCACCGGGTTCGTCGGCGTCGACTTCAACATGGGGCCGCCGCCGTACCCGCTCGAGTACATCCTGCGCGACGCCACCGCCCCGGACGGGCGCTACCACGGCAACGTGGGCAAGGAGACGTCGGTGATCGTCGACTACCCGTTCATCACCGCCCGGTCCACGCCGGACTCGTTCCTCGCCGGGCAGAAGCTGGTCGAGGTGCTGGAACAGGGTTTGCGCCGCTTCGGCTGGTGACCGCGGAAGAGTGAAGGAGCACACGATGACCGCACGCGCGGGCCGGGTGGCGATGCTCGAGCAGTTCGCCGCCGACGGCATGACCCGGATGTTCGGCAACCCGGGCACGGTGGAACAGGGCTTCCTCGACGAGCTCGAGAACTTCCCCGGCATCGGCTACGTGCTGGGCCTGCAGGAGGCGGCGGTCGTCGGGATCGCCGACGGGTACGCCCGGGCCGGCGGCCGGCCGGCGCTCGTCCAGCTGCACACGGGCGTCGGCCTCGGCAACGGGATCGGCATGCTGTACCAGGCCATGCGGGGGCACTCGCCGCTGGTCGTGATCGCGGGCGAGGCCGGCGTCCGCTACGACGCGCTCGACGCGCAGATGGCCGCCGACCTGGTCGCCATGGCGCGCCCGGTGACGAAGTACGCGACGCGGGTGCTGCACCCCGGCTCGCTGTTGCGGGTGCTGCGGCGGGCGGTGAAGATCGCGATGACCCCGCCGCGCGGCCCGGTGTTCGTCGCGCTGCCGATGGACGTGCTCGACGAGCTCACCACCGAGCCCGCGGTGCGCACGGTGGTGCCGACCCGCGCGGTGCTGCCGGTGCCGGGCGAGCTCGACCGGGCGGCCGCGGTGCTGGCCTCGGCGCGGCGGCCGATCGTGCTGCTCGGCGACGGCGTCTCGGTGTCCGGCGCGCAGGCCGAGCTGACCCGGGTGGCCGAGCTGCTCAACGCGCCGGTGTGGGGGGTGAACGACTCCGAGGTCAACATGGACACCACGCACCCGCTCTACCGCGGGCAGCTCGGCCACATGTTCGGCACGCACAGCGCGGGCGTGGTCGGGGACGCCGACGCGGTGCTGATCGCGGGGACCTACGTCTTCCCCGAGGTGTTCCCGGAATTGCGCAGCCCGTTCGCGCCGGGCGCGAAGATCGTCCACGTCGACCTGAACGACTACGAGGTGGCGAAGAACTTCCCGGTGGACGTGCCGCTGGTCGCCGACCCGAAGCCGACCCTGGCGGCGCTCGGTGACCTGCTCGCCGACGAATTGCCCGACACGGGCTGGACCGACCTCGCCCGCGGCACCCGGACCGCCCCGGAGGTGGGTGAGGACAGCCCGCTGGCCGAGCGGTTCGCCGCCGCCCTGGCCGCGCAGGCCGGCCCGGACCTGGTGGTGTTCGACGAGGCGCTGACCGCGTCGCCGAGCCTGGTCAAGCACCTCCCGCCGCGCACCCCGGGCACCTACTTCCTGACCCGGGGCGGTTCCCTCGGCGTCGGCATCACCGGGGCGATCGGGGCGAAGCTGGCCCGGCCGGACGCCCAGGTCGTCGGGTTCACCGGCGACGGCGGCAGCATGTACACCCCGCAGGCGCTGTGGACGGCCGCGCGCTACGGCATCGCCGCGCGGTTCGTCGTCTGCAACAACGGCCGCTACCGGCTGCTGGACCACAACCTCGACCAGTACCGGGCCGAGCGGGGCATCGAGCCGCACGGCTACCCGGGCGGGTTCGCCCTCGGCGACCCGGAGATCGGCTTCGTCGAGCTGGCCGCGGCCATGGGCGTCGACGGCGTCCGGGTGGCCAAGGCGTCCGAAGTGGACGAAGCCGTCGAGCGGATGCTGGCCGCGTCCGGGCCGTTCCTGGTCGACCTGGTGACAGCGTGATGAAACAGCTGGTGCCGCGCGAAGGCGGCGTGCTGACCGGGCGGACGATCGCGATCCTGCTGGAGGCCGACTACGTCGAGCCGGAGGTGCACTACTACGAGCGCCGGTTCGCCGAGGAGGGCGCCACCGTCCGCTGGCTCACCCGGCTCTGGGGCCAGGACTCGCTGACGTTCACCGGGCACGAGTTCGGCCTGCCGGTGACCGTCGACGACGACCTCGAGCAGGTGGACGACGACACCCTCGCCGGCTTCGACGCGCTGATCGTGCCCTCGGGGATGGTCTCCGACCGCTTGCGCTACACCGAGGACCCGGCCCGCCTCGCCCCGGCGGTGGACCTGCTGCGGCGCGCGTTCGGCATGCCGGGGGTGCTCAAGGGCGTGATCTGCCACGGGATGTGGCTGGTGTCGCCGATCCCCGAGCACGTCCGGGGCCGCCGGGTGACCGCGCACGTGAACCTCCTCGGCGACGTCCGCAACATGGGCGCGGTCTACACCGACCAGGACGTCGTCGTCGACGGCGACCTGGTGACGGCCCGCAGCGCCGACCACTGCCACCTGTTCGCCCGAGCGCTCATCGACCTGGTCGCGGCGCGTGCGGCGCGGCGGCCGCGCCGGTGGCGCCGGGCGAGCTGACCGATGCTCTGTCCACTTCGGATCTCCGGCCGGGAGTGCCTGCCATGACCGACTTCCCCTTCTCCGACCTGGTGGCCGCGCGCGTCACCGGGTACGACCGCCACACCCGGGTGGCCGACCTGCGCACGCACGACGGGCGGCCGGTGCGCGCGGAGCTGACCTCCACCACGTCGGCCCGGTTCCTGCACAACCTCGGCGAGCCCGGCGCCGATGCCACCGGCGAGCTCGACGAACTCCTGGAGCCCGGCCGGCCGCTGTTCGCCTACGGCGTGTTCTACCCGGACCGCGGCGGGCACGTCTTCGAGGCCAAGGACGTCGTCTTCTGCGGCCGGGGCGGCACCGAATACGCGTTCGAGCAGCGCGGGTGGTGGGTGCGGCAGCTCGCCGAGCTGGCCCGGTTCTACCGCCGGGCGCAGTTCGGCACCGCCGCGCACGCCGACTTCGCCGACTACCGCACCGTCCTGCGCCTCGGCGGCGACAAGAGCGACCACCACGTGCAGGAGACCGACACGATCTCGCGGCTGGTCTACGGGATGGCGTCGGCGTTCCTGCTCACCGGCGAGGAGGACTACCTGCGGGTCGCCGAGAGCGGCACCGAATACCTGCGCGAGCACATGCGGTTCGTCGACCGCGACGAGGACGTCGTCTACTGGTACCACGGGATCGACGTGCGGGGCGGCTACCACGAGAAGCTGTTCACCTCCGAGTTCGGCGACGACTACCACGCCATCCCCGCCTACGAGCAGATCTACGCCCTCGCCGGCCCGGCCCAGACCTACCGGATCACCGGCGACCCGCGGATCGCCGAGGACGCCGAAGCGACCCTGCGGCTGTTCCGGCGGTTCTTCCGCGACCCCGAGCACGGCGGCTACTTCTCGCACATCGACCCGCTGCGGCTGAGCCCGCACGAGGAGTCGCTCGGGCCCAACCGGGCGCGCAAGAACTGGAACTCGATCGGCGACCACGCGCCGGCGTACCTGGTCAACCTGTTCCTCGCCACCGGCGACGAGCGGCACGCGGACATGCTGGAGGAGACGTTCGACCTGATCGTCGAGCACTTCCCGGACGAAGGCAGCCCGTTCGTGCGCGAACGCTTCCACGCCGACTGGACGCCCGACACCGGGCACGGCTGGCAGCAGGACCGCGCGGTCGTCGGGCACAACCTCAAGATCGCCTGGAACCTGATGCGGATGAACGCGATCCGCCCGAAGGCGGCCTACCGCGAACTGGCCGCCCGGATCGGCAAGTCCCTGCCCGAGTACGGCGCGGACCTCCGCCGCGGCGGCTGGTACGACGTCGTCGAGCGGACGCCGGCGCCCGGGCACGGCCGGCACCGGTTCGTCTGGCACGACCGCAAGGCGTGGTGGCAGCAGGAGCAGGCGATCCTCGCCTACCTGGTGCTCGCCGGCAACGGCGGTGACCCCGCCTTCCTCGACCAGGCCCGGCAGGCGTCGGCGTTCTACAACGCCTTCTTCCTCGACCACGACGAGGGCGGCGTCTACTTCAACGTGCTCGCTTCCGGCATCCCGTACCTGCTCGGCACCGAGCGGCTGAAGGGCAGCCACTCGATGAGCATGTACCACGCCTCCGAGCTGTGTTACCTCGCCACCGTCTACCAGCGGCTGCTGATCGGCGGGGAACCCCTGTCGCTGTGGTTCCGCCCGCGCGCCGACGCCGGCCGCGTGCTGCGGGTGGCGCCGGACGCGCTGCCGCCGGGCCGGGTCCGGCTCGACTGGGTCGAGGTCGACGGCCGCCCGTACGCCGCCTACGACCCCAAGCGCCTGCTCGTGCGCCTGCCCGACAGCGACGGCGAACTGACCGTCTGCGCCCACCTCTCGCCGGTGGACCGCTGATCGCCCGATGGAGACCGGAGAAACACCATGGAAGTCGCGAAGCACATGCAGGGCGCGGTCACCGTGATCGCGCTGGACGGGGAACTGGACAGCAGCACCGCCCCGAGGGTGCACGAGCAGCTCGGCGACCTGGTGCCGCCGCGCGGGCTGGTGCTCATCGACCTCGGCCGGACGTCGTACATGTCCAGCGCGGGCCTGCGGGTCCTGCTGCTGGTCTACCGGCAGGCGCAGGCCAACGGCGCCCGGCTGGCGCTCGCGTGCGCGCCGCCGGACGTCCGCGAGGTGATGGCGGCGACCGGGTTCCTCGGGTTCTTCACCGTGACCGACACGCTCGCCGAGGGGCTCGCCGCGCTCGAGCCGTGACGGCGAACCGGACGCAGGAGGTGTGATGAGCTGGACGTCGTTGCCGGCGCGGATCGACGCCTACCCGACCCACCGCATCGGCGGGTTCGAGGTCCGCGCCGGGCAGCCGCTGCCCTTCGGGGCGACACCGGTGCCCGGCGGGGTCAACTTCTCGGTGTACTCGAACAACGCCACCGCGATGACGCTGGTGCTCTTCCGCGCCGGCGAGGACGAACCGGTCGCGGAGCTGCGCTTCGACGACTCCTTCCGGATCGGCGGGGTGTACGCGATGACGGTGTTCGGCGTCGACCCCGAGGCGATCGCCTACGCCTACCGCGCGGACGGCCCGTTCGCGCCGGCCGAAGGCGACCGGTTCGACGGCCGGGCGCTGCTCGTCGACCCGTACGCGACGCTGCTGTCGGGTCGGGAACGCTGGCGGTGCGGGCGGGACCGGCCGTGGCGCTCCCGCATCGCGCCCGCCGACTTCGACTGGGAAGGCGACCGGCCGCTGCGGATCCCGCCGGAGGACCTGGTCGTCTACGAGGCGCACGTGCGCGGGTTCACCGCGCACCCCAGCTCCGGCGTCCGCGCGCCGGGGACGTTCGCCGGGCTGGTGACGAAGATCCCGTACCTGGTCGAGCTCGGCGTGAACTGCGTCGAGCTGATGCCGGTGTTCGAGTTCGACGAACGGGACAACGTCCGCACCGATCCGCGCACCGGCGAGCCCCTGGCCAATTACTGGGGCTACAGCACGGTCGGCTTCTTCGCGCCCAAGGCGGGGTACGCCGCCACCGGGCGGCACGGCATGCAGGTCGACGAGTTCAAGCACACCGTCAAGGAACTGCACCGGGCCGGCATCGAGGTGATGCTCGACGTGGTGTTCAACCACACCGCCGAGGGCGACGAGCGGGGCCCGACGCTGTCGCTGCGCGGCCTGGACAACCGCACCTACTACATGCTCACGCCGGACGGGCACTACTTCAACTTCAGCGGCACCGGCAACACGCTCAACTGCAACCACCCGGTGGTGCGCGGGTTCGTGCTGGACTGCCTGCGGTACTGGGCGTCGGAATTCCACGTCGACGGCTTCCGGTTCGACCTCGCCGCGATCCTCGGCCGCGCTCCCGACGGCGTCCCGCTGGCCAACCCGCCGCTGCTGGAGGCGCTCGCGCACGACCCGGTGCTGCGGGACTGCAAGCTGGTCGCCGAGGTGTGGGACGCGGGCGGGCTGTTCCAGGTGGGCAGCTTCCCGGACTACTGCCGCTGGGCGGAGTGGAACGCCGGCTACCGCGACGCGCTGCGGCACTTCCTCAAGGGGGACGTCGGCAGCGTGGCCGAGCTGGCCACCCGGTTCGTCGGCTCGCCGGACCTCTACGCCCGCCGCGGCGCGGTGGCCTCGGTCAACTTCGTCACCGCGCACGACGGCTTCACGCTGCGGGACCTGGTGTCCTACAACGAAAAGCACAACGAAGCCAACGGCGAGGACGGCCGCGACGGCGAGAACCACAACATCTCGTGGAACTGCGGGCACGAGGGCCCGGTGGACGGCGGCCCGGTCGCCCGGCTGCGCGACCGGCAGGTGCGCAACGCGCTGCTGATCCTGCTCACCAGCCACGGCATCCCGATGCTGCTGGCCGGCGACGAGGCCGGGCGGACCCAGCACGGCAACAACAACGCCTACTGCCACGACGACGAGCTGTCCTGGTTCGACTGGACGCTGGTCGAGCGCAACGCCGGGCTGGTCGAGTTCACCCGGCACCTGATCGCCTTCCGCCGGGCGCACCCGTGCCTGCGGCGCCGCCGGCAGCCCACCGGCCGCGCCCAGGGCCTGTTCCCGGACGTCAGCTGGCACGGCGTGCGCGCGTGGACGCCGGACTGGTCGCCGCACAGCCGCGTGTTCGCCGCGATGCTGTGCGCCCGCGACGCGAGCGGCGCCGACGACTGCGTCTACGTGGCCGCCAACGCGCACTGGGAGCCGCACGAGCTGCAGCTGCCCGAGTTGCCGCCGGAACTGACCTGGCACCGGTTCGCCGACACCGGCGCCGGGCCGGGCGCGGACAGCCACGCGCCCGGCACCGAACCACCCCTGCCCCGGCAGGACTCGGTCCGGCTGGCCCCGCGGTCGTCCGCGGTGCTGCTCGCCCGGCCGGGCCCGGCCGCGGCGCGATCGCACGAGGAGTGAACCACCGATGAGTGTTCCCACGGACTTCCAGGCCAAGCTCGACGTCGACGACGGGACCGCCACGGTGTGGCTGTCCGGCGAACTCGACTCGCGTTCGGCGGCCGTGCTCGACGAACTGGTCACCCGGGCCGTCGACCAGCACGTCCGCCGGATCGTCCTGCTGGCCGGCGAGCTGACCTACCTGTCCTCGGCCGGGCTGCGGTGCCTGGTCTTCGCGCACCAGAAGCTCGGCCGCACCGGCGACATCGTGCTGGTCGGCGCCCGGCCGGAGGTGGCCGAGACGATCCGGCTGACCGGGTTCGACCGGGCCATCGTGATGCAGAGCCGGGCGGAGCCCTGATGGCCGGGCGCCGGCTGCGGGTCAACACCGGCGACGACGTCAACGGCGTGCTGGCCGGGCTCGTCGCCGAACTCGCCGCGCAGGGCGGCCTGTCGGCGCCGCAGGCCTACCGGCTGCGCCTGGCCGCGGACGAGATCACCACGAACATCGCCTGCCACGGCTACCGCGGCGCGCCGGGGGTGATCGACCTCGGCGGGTACGCGGCGCACGGGCGGGTGTGGCTGAGCATCGAGGACGACGCGCCGCCGTTCGACCCGCGCGGCCACCACCCCGACCCCCGCCTGTCGGCCGCGCCGCCGCTGCGCGCCGCGGGCGGCCTCGGCCTGCACCTGGCCCTGACCGTCGTCGACGAGTTCGGCTACGAGCACGTGCGCGGCCGCAACCGCAACATCCTGGTGCTGCACCGCGAACGCGGCGGGCACCGGGGCGTTCCGAACGACGGAGGAAACGATGAGCGGTACGACCGCGCTTCTCGTCGCTGACAGCGAAAACCCCGCCCCCGAGCTCGAGCGGGTGCTGCGCGCGGAGGACATCGGCCTGACGAAGGTCAGCGCGGCCGGGTTCGCCGACCGGCCCGGCCGGCTCGACGCCGACGTGCTGCTGGTGTCGGCCTCGCTCGGCCTGCAGCGGGTCGCGCTGATCGCGCAGCAGGTCGCGGTGACCGGCGCGTCGGCCACCCTGCTGGTGTTCCCCGAAGGGGAGGACTTCCAGGCGCTCGAAGCCTGCGCGCGCGGCGGGTTCGACTTCGTCGTCCCGCCCTACCTGCCGGGCCTGCTGCGGAGCCGGATGACCTCCTGCTGGGAACGCTGGCAGCTGACCATGACGGTGGAGGAGATGGCCGC
Source organism: Amycolatopsis sp. NPDC004772 (assembly GCF_053601215.1). Classification (NCBI taxonomy): domain Bacteria; kingdom Bacillati; phylum Actinomycetota; class Actinomycetes; order Pseudonocardiales; family Pseudonocardiaceae; genus Amycolatopsis; species Amycolatopsis sp. NPDC004772. The sequence continues at coordinate 86,096 of NZ_JBSGBK010000022.1, read as the reverse complement.
CGCGGCGAGCGTGCGCGAGTACGAACGCGACCTGAGCATCGCCCGGGAGATCCAGTCCGGGTTCCTGCCGCAGGAGCTGCCGTCGGCGCCGGGCTGGGAGTTCGCGTCGCGGTTCCGCCCGGCACGCCAGGTGGCCGGCGACTTCTACGACGGCTTCGAGCTGGTCAACGGCCGGCGGCTGGGGTTCGTCGTCGCCGACGTTTGCGACAAGGGGATCGGCGCGGCGCTGTTCATGGCGCTGATCCGGACGCTGCTGCGGCACACCGCCGAGCACACCGGCACCTGGAGCCCGGTGGACGCCGTGCCCGAGGTGGCGGGCGGCCCGGCCGGCGCGGTCCTGCCGCCCCTGCTGTCCCTCGGCGCCGGCCCGCTGATCCAGGCCGTGCTCGGGACCAACCGGTACATGGCGCGCAACCACCTGCGGCAGGGCTACTTCGCCACGGTGTTCTTCGGCGTGCTCGACCCGGCTTCCGGCGCGCTGCTGTACATCAACGGCGGTCACAACCCGCCGGTCCTGGTGCGCGCGAGCGGCGGGCACGAGCTGCTCACCCCGACCGGGCCCGCCGTCGGCATGATGCCCGGCAGCGCGTACACGCTCGGCCACACGAGCCTGCAGCGCGGCGATACGCTGTTCCTGTACACGGACGGCGTCGTCGAAGCCCGTGACCGAGCGGGAGCGCTCTTCGGCATGGACCGGATGACCGCCGTGGCCGCGCGGGCCGGGACGGCGGCCGAGAAGCTGCTGCTGGAGATGGAGGACACGCTGTCGCGGTTCGTCTCCGGCGCGGAGCAGTCCGACGACATCACCATGCTCGCGCTGCACCGGCGCAGCCGCCCGTGACGCGGTTCCCCGGTGGGCGGGTGCGCGGCAGCCGGGTGGCCGTCGTCGGCGGCAGTGTCGCCGGGTGCGCCGCGGCGATCGCGCTCGCCCGCGCGGGCTGCGCGGTGACCGTGTTCGAGCGCAGCCGCGGCGTGCTGGCCGACCGGGGGTTCGGCGTCGGACTGGCCAGGACCGCCTGGCAGGAGTTCGCCGACGCCGGCTACTTCGCCGCGGCCATGCCGGCCCTGCGGTGCCGGTCGCGCTGGTGGATCGTCCCGGACCCGGCGGGCGGCGACACCGGGCGCCGGGCCTGGCGGCAGCCCCTCGACCTGCTGCTGACCAACTGGGGCATCGTCTGGCGCGGCCTGCACGAGCGCGTCCCGGACAGCGTCGCCCGGCACACGGCGACGGTGACCGCCGTCCGCGAAACCGAAGACGGCGTCGAGGTGACCGCGGACGGCGTGCCCGGGCACTTCGACGTCGTCGTCGGCGCGGACGGCTACGCGTCCCTGGTCCGGCGCGCCACCGGCGGCGGTCATCCGGATTACGCGGGCTACGCGCTCTGGCGCGGCAACTACCCGGTGTCGCGCCTCGGGACCCCGCCCCCGGCCCTGGACGGGACCGGGGTGTCGGTGATGTTCCCCGGCGGCCACGCGGTGTTCTACCTGATCCCCGGCCTGCCGGGCGCGGAGACGAGGGTGAACTGGGCGGCCTACCTGCCCCTGCCGCACCCCGGCGGCCGGCGGTCGTGGCCCCCGGGCACGGTCGGCGACGGTCCGGCCGCCGCACTCGACCGCGTCGTCGAGGCCCACTTCCCCCCGGCGTGGGCTCGCATCGTCCGGGCCACCACCCGCGCCGAGCTGGCCCTGCAGCCGATCTACGACCTCGCCGTCACCCGCTACGCGACGGGCCGGGTGCTGCTGGCGGGCGACGCGGGAGCGCTGGCCCGCCCGCACGCGGGTGGCGGCGTGACGAAGGCGGTCCAAGACGCCCGGGCGCTGGAGGAAGCCTGCCGCCGGCACGGCGTCTGGGACGCCGCCCTGGCGGAGTACGACACGGCCCGCACCGCGAACGGCGCGAAACTGGTGGCCCTCGGCCGCCGTCTCGGCACGGCCCAGGTCGGCCGCACCCCGGACTGGACGGCGATGGACGAGGCTGCCTGCCGGCGGTGGTGGCGGTCCACAGTGGACGAGGTCTGACCGGGGCTCGTCCACTGTGGACCGCCGGTCAGGATGCCTGGTCCGCGTCGACCGCTTCCGGCATCCGGGCGTGCACCAGCTCGGCCAGCTCGGTGATCGAGGACGCCTGCAGCAGCTCGCGGACGCCGATCGCGATGTCCAGTTCGGACCGCAGCCGGTAGGCCAGCTTCACCGCGAACAACGAGTTCACCCCCAGCTGCGTCAGCGGCACCCCGGGGTCCACCTCGCCGGTGTCGATGCCGAGCAGCGCGGCCGTCCGCCGGACCAGGTCTTCGGCGCACTCCTCCGCCGTGCCCGGGCCGCGGCGGGGGCGGTCGCCCGGCTCGTCGAACCGCTCGGCGGGCGGAGCGTGCCGATGGGGCAGCGAGATCACCGGCGAGGTCCACGCCCCCGCGCCGTCGTCGACCCAGTACCGCTCGCCCTGCCAGGGGTAGCCCGGCAGCGGGACGAACGCGCCGCCTTCGGTGAGCCGCGCCCAGTCCGGGTCGCAGCCCGCCGCGTACGCGGTCGCGAGCGCCCGCAGCATCGTCGCCGCTTCGGGGCGTTCCCGCTCGAGCGAGCCGGTGACCGTGGCGGCGGCCGCCGCGTCCGCGGCCTCGATGCCGTCCTCGATCGCCGCGTGCAGGACCGGGTGCGGGCTGATCTCGACGAACAGGACCGGCCGCGGATCGGCGAGCACCCTGCCGACGGCGTCGGCGAACCGGACCGGCAGGCGCAGGTTGTCCGCCCAGTAATGGCCGTCCAGTTCGGCGCCGCCGACCACGCGGTTCAGCACGGTCGAGTGCAGCGGCACCCGGCCCTCACGCGGGCGCAGCCCGGCGAGCGACCGTTCGACGTCCGGGCAGAGCCCGGCCACCTGCGGTGCGTGCGACGCGTAGTCGACCTGCACCTGGCGGCAGTGGACGCCGGTCGCGCGCAGCGGCGCGACGACTTCGGCGAGCGCGCCGGGGTCGCCCGACAGCACCGTCGCGTGCGGGCTGTTGACCACCCCGACGCAGACCCGCCCGGCGTGCGCGCCGATGGCACGGACCGCGCGTTCCTCGCCCAGCTGCACCGCCCACATCGCGCCCGGCGTCCGGCGGCGGGCCAGCAGGCCGCTGCGCCGGCAGATCACCGCCGCGCCTTCGGCGACCGTCAGCGCGCCGGCGGTGACCGCGGCGGCCACCTCGCCCATGCTGTGCCCGATCAGCAGGCCGGGCTCGATGCCGCGGCTCCGCCAGCTCGCGGCCAGTGCCACCTGCACCGCCCACAGCACCGGCTGCACTTCGTCCATAGTGGACAGGGTGCGGCCCGACTCCAGGGCTTCCAGCACGGAGAATCCGGCCTCGGCGCGTACCGCCCGATCGCACTCGCCCAGCCGTGCGGCGAACACCGCGTCGGTGCGCAGCAGCTCGCGGCCCATGCCGGGCCACTGCGAACCCTGGCCGGGGAAGACGAACACGACCCGGGGCGCCCGCACCGGCGCCGGCCGGACGCCGTGCCCGCCGGCCACCGCGATCAGCTCGTCGGCCAGTTCCGCCCGGTCCCGGCCCACCACCGCCACCCGGCGCTCGTGGTGCGTGCGCCGGGTCCCGGCGGTGTGGCAGACGTCCGCGGCGGACGGCCCGTCCGGGGTGCTCAGCAGCTCGGCGGTCGCCGCGGCGAGGGTCCGCAGCGCGGTGGGATCCTTGGCGGACAACGGAAGCAGGTACGCCGGGCGGCCGCCGTCGTCCCGGGTCCGGCGCGGCGCGGTCACCGCCGGAGCTTCCGACAGCACGGCGTGCGCGTAACCGCCGGAAAGGCCGAAGGCGCTTACGCCGGCGAGGGCGGGGCGGCCGATCGGCATCAGCGGCGTCCGTTCCGTCGCCAGCCGCAGCGGGCTACCCGGCTCTTCGAAGACCGGCAGCGGGGTGCGGACGTGCAGTGTCTGCGGGAGCTCGCGGTGGTACAGGGCCAGCGCCGCCTTCAGCAGCCCGACCATCCCGCTCGCGACTTCGAGGTGACCGACGTTGGACTTGGCCGAGCCCACCAGGCACGGCCGGGCCGGGTCGCGCTGTTCGCCGAGCACGGTGGCCAGCGCCGTCAGCTCCACCGGGTCGCCGGCGGGGGTGCCGGGGCCGTGTGCCTCGACGAAGTCCACATCGGCCGGTGAGACGCCGGCGTCTTCGTAGGCCGCCCGCAGCACGGCTTCCTGGCCCTCGACACCCGGCGTGGTGAGCGTGCCGCCGCTGCGGCCGTCGCCGCGCACCGCGCTCCCGACGACCGTCGCGTAGGTCCGGTCGCCGTCGGCGTCCGCGTCCTCCTGCCGCTTGAGCACCAGCACCACGGCGCCTTCGCTGCGCACGTAGCCGTCGGCGTCCCGGTCGCCGAACCGGCAGCGCCCGGTGGGGGAGAGCATTTCCGCCTCGCTGAGCGCGAAGTACAGGTCGGGCGAAAGCAGCAGGTTCGCGCTGCCGATGACGGCCAGGTCGATCTCGCCGGAGCGCAGGGCCCGGCCGGCCACGTGCGCCGCCAGCAGCGCGGTGGCGCAGGTGGACTCCAGCGCCATCACCGGGCCGCGCACGTCGAGGTGGTAGGCGATCCGGCCCGCGGCCATCCCGCCCGCCTCGCCGCCCATCGCCGCGTGCAGGTCGTGGCGGCCCGCCGCGCGCAGCACGTCCCAGTACCCGGAAGTGCAGATGTTCATGTAGACGCCGGTATTGGAGCCGGCCAGTTCGGGCGCGGTCCGCCCGGCGTCTTCCAAGGCCTCCCAGGCGACTTCCAGGAGCATCCGCTGCTGCGGGTCCATTTGCTCCGCTTCGTTGGGCAGAATGCCGAAGAAACGTGCGTCGAATTGGTCGATCCGATCCAGGAAGCCACCGCTGCGGCTGCGGATGGTGTGCGGCTTTCCCATTTCCGGCGAGAACCACCGGTCGATGTCGAAACGGTCGTCCGGAACCTCGGTGACCGTGTCCCGCGCGGTCCGCAGGACCTCCCAGAACTGCTCCGGAGTTCCGGCGCCGGGCAGCCGGCAAGCGGCTCCGACAATGGCAACATCCTGCTCTGCGGAAGTTTGCCGGGCAAGGTTCCTGCTCGTCCTCAAGATCATAACTTCCCCTCGTGCTGCCACGGGACCCCAGCGCCGATCCCGGAATGGCGGGCATGGCAATTTCTGCTCGTTGTTCCCCAGTCGGCGGATCTGCTGCTCGTGGCCGTAACCGCCTAAGTGCGGTCCGTCGACACTGAGCAGGATCGGCACACTGCGCACAGCCTGTCGCGCCGACCGACCGGTGGTCAACGACCAAATAACGGAATGCTGAAACGCGCGGCCGCTATTCGGTCGCGGTGGGCAGGTGCAGGACGACGCCGGAGGGCATGAACTCGGGCGACTGCAACGGGACGATGCGCATGGCCTGCACGCCGAGGTGCCCGTGGCGGAACAACCGCACGGCCGACCGGTGTTCCAGGACTTCGTGACTTTCCCACCATTCGGCGAAAGCCGGGCTGAGGCGGGTGAACTCGGCGATGCGGGCGCGGATGTGCGGGTCGTCGGGGTGGCGGGCGCATTCGGCGCGCCAGCGGGCGACCGAGTCCCGGGTGACGACCTCCCAGTCCACCAGCCGTTCGCGGGCCAGTGGCGAGGACAGCAGCCAGTGCAGGATGTTGCGTTGCGGCGGCGACAGGACGGCCCAGTCGTCGTACCACTCGCAGGCCGCCTGGTTCCACGCGATGATCGCGCAGTACTGGTCGGCGGCGTAGACCGGGTAGGGGCTGTCGTCGAACTGGGCGACGACCTGGCGGATGAGGTCGGCGGCGGTGATGTCCGTCGTCAGGGGAGCGGTCTGGACGACCGAGCCGTGCGCCAGGCTGTGCACGTACCGGCGTTCGTCCTCGGTCAGCCGCAGGACGCGGGCCAGGCTGTCGAGGACTTCGCGCGAGGGCTGGATCCCGCGGCCCTGTTCGAGGTAGGTGTACCAGGTGGGACTCAGCCCGGCGAGGACGGCGACCTCCTCGCGCCGCAGCCCGACGGTCCGCCGCCGCGGCCCGGCGGGCAGCCCCACCTCGTCCGGCGTGATCCGCTCGCGCCTGCTGCGCAAGAACTTGGCCAGTTCCCGGCGGCTATCGCCTGCCGTGGACATGCCGACCTCGGACGTGCGGAACGGACCGGTGAAATTCCCCCAGGCAATGGGCCATTCGGACAGCATACGGGCCCGGCCAGGGCCATCCGGGTGACCACGGCGGTTCCACTGGTGTGAACTTTCCCCCTGATATCCGGCGAAACAACCTAAAAGGACGTTTCGCCGGAGCGGGGATGCGGGGGAAAGCGGCCGGCTGGACCTTTATCCGGACGGACTTTCGTGCTCACGCCACGGGCACCTCGGCAGCCCGCGCGGCGGCGGTCAGCGCGGCCATCGCCACGGCGACCTTCCACCCGCACTCCGGCGCGGCGGCGTGGAATTCGCCGGCCATCGAGGTGGCCTCGGTGATCCGCCCGGCGAGCAGCAGCGCATCGATCAGGTAGGCCCGCAGGTAGGGCGCCATCCACGGAAGAACGGCCCGATCGGCCTCGGCGAGCACGAGCGCCCGCCGCAGGTGCGAGATGGCGGCGGCCCCCCGCCCGAGGTCGAGGTGCCCGATGGCCGCGGCGGCGTGGGCGAAGAGGGCGGCATGCCGATCCCGGTGCTGAGTGAGACCGTCGAGAACGGAGGCGGCATCAGCCCGCCGCCCGGCGACGGCGAGCAGCCAGCCCCGATAGGCACGCAGCCGTTCCCGGTGCGGAGAGGCAGCAGCCGCGGCGGCGAGCAGGGCATCGGCTTCGGCAGGATTTCGGCGGCCGAAGGCGAGACACATGGCGCGCAGGAGGAGCGGATGCGGATCCTCGGCCGGCGCGGCGATCGGGGTGGGAGGCCGGTGGCTGGCCGGTGCTTCGGTGGGGCGGCTTTGCGGCGGGGCGGGATGGGGGGTGCCGGTGGGGTTGTTCATCGGTGGTGAGCCGGGTTCGGGGCGGCCGGGGGATGCGTGGGAACCGGCGCTGCTGCCGGGCTCCGGGCGGTCGAGGGTGCTGCCAGGGCTGCTGCCGGGTTCCGAGCGTGCGGAAGCCTCGCCGGAGCCGTTCCCGCTGCTGGGTTCCGTGTGGTCAAAGCCAGCGCCGGAGCTCGCATCGCCGCCGTGGCCGTTTCCCGGCCGCGCACCCGAGCCTGCGCCGCCGAGGTCCAGCACCGTGCCCAACCCCGCGCTCAACCCGCCACCACTCACCTCCCACCGGCCGTCCAAAGCCGCGAAGGCCTCCGTCGCGCGGCCGCGCAGCAAATGGACCGCCGCCTTCACCAACGCCACCTCTCCACCCGCGCCGCTCCACGCCGCCAGGCGGCACAGGTCCTCCACCTGGTCCAAGGCCAGCGATTCCCACGCCCGCGCGACCGCCGCCAGGAGGTGGGCCACTCCGCGGCAGGTCAGCGCCGGACCGTCCGCCGGCGGTGCGTCCGCCAGCCGCCACCGGCCGGCCTCGCGGACCATGCGCCCGCGCAGCTCCTGCCGGACCACGATGTCGTGCAGCAGCCCCGGGTTGCCCGCCGTGGCCGCGTGGAGGGCCTCCGTGGTCGCCGAGCGGACCGGGCCGTCCATCAGCCGGGCCAGGACCGCTCCGACCTCGTCCACCGACAGCGGCGGCAGGCGGACCGTCTTGATCCCGCGCTCGTAACGCAGGCAGTCCACTGGGTCGCCGCCGCCCGGGCGCGGTGCCGGGATCGGGTGGGTGAGCAGCAGGAACGCCCCCGCGTGCCGGTTGAGGTGCTGCAGCACCAGCATCGTCGCGTGGTCGGCCAGGTGCGCGTCGTCGGCCAGCAGCACCGGGCGGCGGCCCGCGGCCCGCTCCCGCACCGCGTCCGCGACCTCCCGGACCGCGTCGCGGCCCGCCGGCCGGCCCGCCCCGGACGGCAGCAGGTGCCGCAGCGAGGAGAACGGCTCGTGCTCGCCCGGGCGGACCTCCAGCAGCGCGTCCCGCCCGGGATCCAGGGCCGCCAGCGCCTTGCGCACCACGCTGGTACGGCCGATGCCAGGTTCCCCGACGACCACGAGCGGGTCCGGTTCGCGTTCGGCGAGGCGGGACCGGATCCGTTCGAGGTGCTCGGCCCGGCCGACGAAGTGCCAGTCCATCGGATTCCCCTTTCCGCTGGTGGATGACTGTTCACGCTCGCCCGGACAGCGGAGCCGGTCAAGATCGAGCTGACGGAGTGTGATCACTTCCGTCACTCAACCGAGTGCAGGCATTCCGAGTACCACTACAAGCCGGTTCTGTTTGGTGCGCATTCCGCAGCGCAAGCTCGAAGAACGGAACGGACTGGAGGCCGGTGGGATGAGCGGGCGGGTGCGGCACCACGGAGAGCCACTGCGACCGGGAGCGGCGGTGCTCCGGTGATCCCGGCGGTCCTCCTGCTCGCCGGGGTCCTCCTGCTCGTGCTGACGTGCCTGAGCGTGCTGCGGACGGTGTTCACGCCGCGGCAGCGGTCCGGCCGGCTGATGCGGCTGACCGTGCGGGCCGTCGGCGGTGGGGGAGCCGCCCTCGCCCGCCGGCTGCCTCCCGGGGGGCGCGAGCGCGTGCTGGACCTGTGCGCCCCGCTCGCGCTGATGCTCGTCGGAAGCGGCTGGGTCGCGGCCACCTTCCTCGGCGCCGCCCTGCTTTCCCCGGCGCTGGCGGACGTCCCGCCGACCCCGGGCGGGGTCGCGCGGTTCATGGTGCTGCGCGACGGCTCCGGGACGGCGCTGCTGGCCGTCGCGGGCTGGCTCGCCGTGCTGCAGGTGCTGCTGGTCTTCGGGCTGCACCTCTCGCGGATCCTCGCCGCCTACAGCCGTCGCGAACGGATGGTCGCCGAGCTGTGCACGCACAGCACCAAGCCGTCCGAGGCCGAGTTCCTGCTCGCCGAGCACCTGCGGTTCGGCTCGCGCGAGCACCTCGACGACCTGTTCCGCCAGTGGACCGCCTGGCTGGCCGACATCCGGGCGACCCACACCGGGTACCCGGCGCTGACCCGCTTCCGGCCGGCGAACGAGCTGTGCTGGCTGGACGCGGCGGTGCTGGTGCTCGACGCCGCCGCGCTGACCCACGCCGTCGCGCCCGCGTGGGCCCCGCACAGCGCGCGTTCGGTGCTCGACGCCGGTTCGCGCTGCCTGCCCGCGCTGGCCCGGCAGCTCGGCATCGACCTCCCGCGGCCCGCGGTGAGCCTCCAGGGGAGGGAGGAACGCGGGTTCGAACACAGCGTCCGCGTGGCGGTCCTCGCCGGGCTGCCCGAGCAGCGCGGGTACGGCGAGGCGTGGGCGCACTTCCAGGACTGGCGCACGCGGTACGCGCCGCAGGCCGCGGCGATGCGTGTCCGGCTGCAGTACGCCCACGGCGAGGAAGAGCTCGCCGTGTGCCGGGTCGGCCGCGCCGCGGCCTGACCCACGCACGGCACGAGAAGCAAACCGTTTGGGGGAACCATGACCACTGCCCGCATCGAGAGCTTCGTCCCGGTCGCACCCGCCGATCCGGTGGACCTGTCCGCCTTCTGCCAGGAGCTGTTCGCCTCCTTCGCCCGGTCCGACCAGCGGCGCTGGGGCGAGGTGTACGTCCGCGGGCTGTATTCGCTGCCCGGCCGCAAGACCATCCGCCGGATCTCCGACCACGTCGTCGGCTGGCGCGCCGACCAGTCGCTGCAGCAGTTCGTCAACCAGAGCCCGTGGCACTGGGCGCCGGTCCGCGGCGCGCTGGCCCGCGCGGTCGCGGGCACGCTGCGGCCGCGGGCGCTGGTGATCGCCGAAGCGGTGTTCCCGAAGAACGGCGCCAGCTCGGTCGGCGTGGCCAAGCAGTTCGCCCCGAGCTGCCAGCGGGTGCTCAACTGCCAGCTGGGGCTCGCCGTGTTCCTCGCCTGCGACGAAGGCTGCGTGCCGGTCGACTGGCGGCTGCAGCTACCGAGGGAGTGGGACGAGGACAGCGTCCGCCGGACGCGCTCGCGGGTGCCGCCGGGCGAGCGGCACCGGCCGCGCTGGGCGCACGTCATGGAGATGCTGGACGAAATGCTCGACGGCTGGGACCTGCCCGCCCTGCCGGTGCTCGTGGACGCCCGGCACGAGCGGCACGTCGAGGCGTTGCTGCGCGGGCTCGAGCGCCGGGGCCTGCACTACGTCGTGCAGGTCTCGGAGGACACCCCGGTGGCGGGCGCGGTGCCCGCGGCCGCACTCGGCGCGGCGCAGCCCCGGACCGCGGGCGAGCTCGTGCGCCAGGCCCGCCGGCTCGGCCGGATGACGATGAACTGGCGGGAGACCGCGCACGGCCAGGCGACCATCTCGCAGTTCGTGCTGGCCCCGCTGGCCTTCGCCGGACGCACCGCGCCCGCCCCGGCGCGGCTGCACCGCGGCACCCGGCAGCTGCTGGCCGAGCGGGTGTCCGGCCGGGCGCAGCCGGACCTGATCCACCTGACCAACATCACCCAGGCCCGGATGCCCGACCTGGTGCACCTGGTGCGCCGGCACCGCGGGGTCGCCGAGGGCCTGGCCCGGCTGCACGACGAATCGGGGCTGGCCGACTTCGAAGGCCGCTCCTTCCGCGGCTGGCACCACCACGTGACGCTGGCGTCGGTGGCGCACGCCTACCGCGTCCTCCAGGAAAACGCCGACGTCCCGGAGGCCGGCCGGACCGCGGCCGGCGACACGTGGATCCGGCCGTACGCATGACGCGGCCGGTGACCGGCGCCCGGCTGCGCGGCATCGAGCTGTTCGCCGGGCTCGACGCCGAGCGGCTGGACTGGCTCGCCGCGGCCGGCGCACCGCAGGTCCTGCGGGACGGCGAAATGCTGTTCGACGACGGCCAGCACGCGGAGCACTTCTACGTGCTGCTGTCGGGGGAACTGTTGCTGAGCAAGCGGATCGACGGCCGCGAGCAGGTCGTCGGACGGCATTTCGCCGACCCCGCCGCCGCGCCGCACGCGGCCGACAAGCCGCCGGCCGCGCACCAGTACACCGGCGAACTGCCGCTGCTCGCCGGCGGCGGCTACGTGGCGGCGGCGACCGCCGTCGGCCCGGTCGAACTGCTCGCCTACGACCGGGAGACGTTCCTGCGGATGCTGGTGCGCTGCCCGGAGGTCTGCCGGGTGCTGCTGCCGGTGCTGGTCTGGCGGATCCGGTCGTACGAGGCCCAGGCCGGGCGGCGCACGATGATGGAGGGCCTGGGCACCCTCGCCGCCGGGCTGGCGCACGAGCTCAACAACCCGGTCGCCGCCCTGGTCCGCGCCGCGGCCGAGTTCGACCGCACGGCCGCCGACCTGGCCGGGGCGGCGGCCGACTGGGGCGCCACGGCCCTGGCCGGCGAACGGGCGGCGCTCGACCGGCTGGCGGACCCCGCGGCCGCGCACCCGGAGCCGGACCCCCTCGCCGCGGCGGAGGCCGTCGACGCGGTGTCCGACTGGCTGGCCGCGGCGGGCATCGCCGCCGACCTCGCGCCCGCGCTCGCCGCGGTCACCGCCGCGGGGCTGGACGAGCTGGCCGCGGCGGTCCGCCCGGAAGCGCTCGGCGTCGCCGTGCGGCTGCTGGCCGGGCGCCTTTCGGCCCGGGCCCTCGCGGTGGACGCGCAGGCGGCCGGCCGGGCGATCAGCGCCCTGGTCGCCTCCGCGGCCGCCTATTCCGACCTCGGCCGCGCCCCGGACCGCGAGGTCGACGTCGTCGAAGGGCTCGAAGCGACGCTGCGGGTGCTGGCCCCGACGCTGGCGGGCCTCGACGTCGTCCGCGACTACGCACCCCTGCCGCGGGTGACGGCGCACCTGGGCGAGCTCAACCAGGTCTGGACGCACCTGGTCCGCAACGCGGCGGAGGCGATGGGCGGCCGCGGCGAGCTGCGGCTGGTGACCCGTCAGGAGGGCCCCTGCGCGGTCGTCGAGGTCCGCGACAGCGGCCCGGGCATCCCGGCGGACCTGCTGCCGAGGCTGTTCCAGCCGTTCTTCACGACGAAGGACATCGGCCACGGCACCGGCCTCGGCCTGCACCTGTGCCACGAGATCGTGGCGATCCGGCACAACGGGTCGATCGAGGCGGTGTCGGTGCCGGGGGACACCCGGTTCGTGGTGCGGCTGCCGGTGTCCGCCCGGCGCGGGGCGGTCAGTCCTTGACCGCCCCGGCCGCCAGCCCGGTCCGCCAGAAGCGTTGCAGCGCCAGGAAAGCCAGGATCAGCGGGATGATCGACAGCAGCGAGCCGGTGACCACGATCGCCTTCAGGTCCGGATCCCGGGTGATCTGGGTGTTCAGCGTGTACAGCCCGAGCGTCACCGGGTAGAGCCGGTCGCTGGTCAGCATCACCAGGGGGAGCAGGAAGTTGTTCCAGATCGCGACGAACTGGAACAGGAAGATGGTGATCAGCGCCGGGGCCATCAGGCGCAGGCTCACGGTGTAGAACATGCGCACGTCGCCCGCGCCGTCGATGCGGCCGGCTTCGAGGATCTCGTCCGGGACCGACGCCGCCGCGTAGACGCGGGCCAGGTACACCCCGAACGGGCTGATCATGCTCGGCAGCAGCACCGACCAGACCGTGTTCGTCATCCCGGCGCCGGCCAGCATCAGGAACAGCGGCACCGCCAGCGCGGTCGGCGGGACCAGGACACCGGCGAGGATCGTGGAAAACGTCAGCGAGCGCCCGCGAAAGGTGAACTTGGCGAGGGCGTAGCCGGCCATCGCCGACAGCAGCGTGGCCGCCGCCGCCCCCACCACGGAGTACAGCGCGCTGTTGGCCAGCCACCGCAGGTAGAGGCCGTCGCCGAAGGTGACGGTGTCGCGCAGGTTCTCGCCGAGGTGGTTGCCGGAGAACCAGAGGCCGAACGTCGTCGACAGGTCCGAGGCGGACTTCGTCGCCGAGATCGCCAGCCACACCACCGGCAGCAGGAAATAGACCGCGGCGACGAACATCGCCGTGGTCACCACGGCGGAAGAACGGGTGGTCACAGGGCGGCCCTCGCGCGGGTGATCCGGAAGAACAGCCACGACAGGACCGCGATCAGCAGCGTGACGAGCACGCTCATCGCGGCGCCGAGGCCGTAGTTCTGGGCGGAAATCTGGGCGTAGGCGGCCATCGACGGCGTGTAGGACGACGAGACCGCGCTGGAAACCCCGGCCATCACCTGGGGTTCGGTGAACAGCTGGAACGTGCCGATGATGGAGAACACCCCGGTCAGCACCAGCGACGGCGCGATGATCGGCACCTTGATCCGCCAGGCGATCGTCCAGCCGGACGCGCCGTCGAGCCGGGCCGCTTCGTAGAGCTGGGGCGGGATCGCCTGCAGCGACGAGTAGAGGATCAGCATGTTGTACCCGGTGAACGTCCAGGTGACGATGTTCGCGATCGAGTACAGGATCACGTTGCCGGACAACAGGTCCGGGTGGATCCCGAGCGGGTCGAGCAGCTGGTTGACCGGCGAGAGGTTGGGGGCGTAGAAGAAGCCCCACATGACCGCGGCGATCACGCCGGGCACCGCGTACGGCAGGAAGAACGCGAGCCGGAAGAACCGCCGCAGCCGCACCACCGCCGAGTCCAGGGCGAGCGCCAGGACCAGGGCGAGGCCGAGCATGACCGGGATCTGGACCACCCCGAACAGCAGGACCCGCCCGACCGAGCCGGTGAACCCGGTGTCGCCGAGGGCGGCGGTGTAGTTGCCCAGGCCGGCGAACACCTCGACGGGACGGCCGTAGGTCGACGTCCGGGTGACGGCGGTGAAGCTCTTCACCAGGGCCACCACGATCGGGGCCACGTAGAACACCGCGAACCCGATCAGGAACGGGGCGAGCAGCAGCCACGCGGCGCGGGTGCTGCCGTTCGCCCGTCGCCGGCGCGCCACCCTGGGGCGGGGCGCCGCGCCGGCGACGGTCTGGGACGCTGCGACAACCATCGTCGTCCTTACTTCGCCACGGGGATGGACTGGCGTTGCAGGTCGGTGATCGTCGCGGCGCCGGCCTCGGTGAGGGCCTTGCCGAGCGTGCCGTTGCCGGCGAGCGCGGCGCCGAACCCGTCACGGACGTGGGCGTAGGTCTGCTCCATCGACGGTCCCCAGGTGAAGTCCTGGCTGACGCCCTTGCCCGCCTCGCGGAAGACCGCGTCGACGTCCTGGCCGCCGAAGAACTGCGTGTTCTCGGCCGAGGCCTTCGCGCCGGCCTGGGCGTCGGTGGTCGCCGGGTAGATCCCGCCCTGGGCGGTCAGGATGGCCAGGGCCTGCGGGTCGCTGTTGAGCCACAGGGCGAACTGCGCGGCTTCGGCCGGGTGCTTGGTCCCGGCGAAGACCGCGGTGGTCGAGCCACCCCAGTTGCCGGAGCGCTGCTCACCCTTGGTCCACTGCGGCAGCGGCGCCACGGCCCACTTCCCGGCGGTCGAGGGCGCGGCCTTGGCGATCGTGCCGACCCCCCAGACGGCCCCGGTCCAGGTGGCGATCTGCCCGGAGTCGAGCGCCTTGTTCCAGGATTCGGAGAAGCCTTGGTAGTTCGAGACGAGGCCCTGGGAAAGCAGGTTCTGCCAGTAGTCGGCGACCTTGGTGGACGCGGGATCGGTCAGGTTCACCTTCCACTGCTGACCGTCCTGGGTGAACCAGTGCCCGCCGGCCTGCCAGACGAGCCCGGCGAACCAGTTGACGTCCTTCTGCGGGAAGTGCGTGATCGTGAGGTTCGGGTCGGCGGCGTGCAGGGTCTTCGCGGCCTGGGCGTATTCGTCCCAGGTGGTCGGCACCGGCACGTGGTACTTTTCGAAGAGGTCCTTGCGGTAGAACAGGCCCATCGGGCCGGTGTCCTGCGGGATGGCGAAGACGCCGTCGCCGCCGACCGAGGCCTGCGCCCAGGTCCAGTCGACGAACTTCGACTTGGCGTCCGCGACGCCGGGGCAGGCGGAGATGTCCCGGAGGCCCTGCTGGACGCGGAAGCCGGGCAACGAGTCGAACTCGACCTGCCCGAGGTCCGGCGCCTGGTTCGCCTTGAGGGCGGTGAACATCTTGTTGTAAGTGCCCTGGTTTCCCTGGGGCGTCTGCTCGACGGTGACGTGGATGTCGGGATGCCCCTGGTTCCACAGGGCGACGGCCTGGTCGATGCCGGGCAGCCAGGACCAGAACGAGAGCTCGACCTTGCCCCCGGAGGCAGCACAGGCGGCGGCACCGGCCGGAGCGGCGGACTCGCCACTCCCACAGCCGGCGGCGACGAGCGCAAGCACGGCAGTGGCGGCGGCGCCCAGCCGGCGAAGCCGTTTCGTCGGGGGAGAAGTACGCACCATTGCGTTCGGTCCTTTCGGAGTGGCGGCGGCTTCGGCCGAGGCCCGGCGTAGGGGGACCGGGCCGCGGGGACGGATGGGGCAGTGGGGTTTCGCGGTTAGGGGTCCACTGTGGATCGAGGTGCGGGGGCGAGCAGCGGTTCGGGCGGGCTCTCGGGTGGCTGCTCGCCGCGCCGGTCGAGGTGCGCGCTGGCGGGCGGGGCTTCGTGCGGCAGCCCGCCGCCGAGGGGCGCCCGGGCGGGCAGGTCGCCGCCGTAGTGCCGGTCGAGGCGAGCAAGCCGGACCTCAGGCAGCCGCCCACTCCACCAAGCAACCCGCATCCGGCGCGAGCAACCGCTCATCCGCCAACCCACCCCGGAACCGGCGGAGCGGCGCGCACACCGGCGTGACCTGCGAAGCCGGCCCGACCCGGCCGTCCTCGGCGAGCTCGCGCCCATGCTGCCACCTCCTCCCACCACCCGCTCGGGAACGTTCCCGGGAATGTTCCCGGCCGTTGCACCCGGGGAGTATGCGCACCCGGGTGCGACCCCGTCAAGGGCGGCTCCCGCCCGGTTCGGCTCAGGCGGTCGCGCGGGTGATCAACGAAACCGGCAGGGAGATCCGGTCGGCGGTGTCCGCCAGCAGCGCCCGGACCAGGGCCTGGCCGTGGTCGTACTTGTCGATCCGGACCGTGCTCAGCGGCGGGTTCAGGTACGCCGACATCTCCAGGTCGTCGAAACCGACCACCGCGCAGTCCCGCGGCACCGCCCCGCCGCGCGCGAGCACCGCCTGGACCGCCCCGATGCCCATCAGGTCGTTGAACGCGAAGATCCCGTTGACCTCGGGCCACGCCGAGAGCAGCTCGCGGGCCGCTTCCGTGCCGCCCGGGATGGTCGGCGGTCCCTGGACGATCCGCGCCGAGACGTCGCCGAAGCCCAGCGCCGCGCACGCCGTCACGAAAGCCAGCCGCCGCTCGTCGACCGCGACGCCGACCGAACTGTCCAGCATGCCCAGGCACGCGTCCGGCCGGCGCGCGAGCAGCTCCACGGCCGCCGCGGTTCCGGTCGCGAAGTCGTTGCTCACCGACGCCGCCGCCTCCGACGGCAGCTCGCGGTCGGCGACCACCAGCGGCACCGAGCGCGCGTAGTCGGCGAGGACGTCGTCGGGCATGCCGTAGAAGAACCCGACGACTCCGCGCGCGGACCGGGCCAGCGCGTCCTCGATGGCGTCGCGTTCCCGGCCCGGGTCGGCGTCGGTGTTGTACAGCACGACGCTGCACCCGGCCGCCTCCGCCGCGTCGTACACCCCGCGCGCCACCGCCGGGTAGAACGGGTTCGCGATGTCGGAGACGATCAGCGCGATGACGTCCGACCGCTGGGTGCGCATGCCCTTCGCCAGCGCGCTCGGCCGGTAACCCAGCCGGGTCGCCGCCGCCAGCACGCGCTCGCGGGTGTCCGGGGCGATCTCCGGCAGATCGCGCAGCGCCCGCGAAACCGTCTGCCGCCCGACGCCGGCCTCCCGGGCCACGTCCTCGATCGTCACGCGCTTGACGCGTGGCAGCCGCCCGCGTTCGGTCACGCCGTCACCTCCCTCCGCGTAAGACGCCGAGCCTAAGGGGTCAGGGCGCGGCGCCATTGGCCGGTGACGCTCCGGCGCAGCGCCTCGGTGTCGACGCTGCCCGGATCGAGCAGCCGCTGCAACGCGATCCCGCGCAACTGCCCGACGACGGCGGTCGCCACCTCGTCGGCGCCGGCGCCCGCGCCGATGCTGCCGTCCGCGAGGCCGGCTTCGACGTCTTCGCGCAGGTCGGCGCGGAAGGCGGCGTCTCGTTCGCGGAAGATCGGGGCCAGCTCCGGCTGGGTGGCGGCTTCCGCCCACAGCAGCAGGAAAGCCTGGTGGAACACGCCGATCCGGCCGAGCTCGCCGAGGTAGCCGTCGATCAGCCGCAGCAGGCGGCCGAGGCCGGGCGGGACGTCCTCCAGCCCCGGCACGAACCCGGCCTGCGTGGCCCGCGCCAGCCGTTCGACCAGCGCCTGCTTCCCGCCGAAGTGGTGGGTGACGATCCCGCGGCTGTACCCGGCCCGCTCCCCGACGCGGGCGAGCGTCAGCGACCGCACGCCCTGCTCGACGACGAGTTCGGCGGCGGCGGTCAGCAACGCGGCTTCGGCCTGGTCGCGGCGTTCCTGCTGGGTGCGGCGCATGATCGGAGTCTAGCAAAGTAACTTGCGTGTTGACCAACAAGTATGTGTAGAGTGCCGGACCAGGAGGTCCTGATGATCGAAATCGACGAACGTGCCCTCGACGCCCTGCTCGCCGACGACCCCGGCGGCCCGGTCGTGATGCTGAACCTGCTGCGGTTCCGCCCGGACGGCGGCCGCGAAAGCTACCAGCGCTACGCCGAAGCCCTCCGCCGCGAACTCAACGCCCGTCACGGCCTGCAAGTGGTGTACCTCGGTACCGGCGGCCCGGCGCTGGTCGCCGAGGACGGGCAGGCGTGGGACATGGTGGTGCTCGTCCGCTACCCGGACCGGCAGGCCTTCGCGGCCATGGTCCGCGACCCCGAGTACCAGGCGATCACCCACCTGCGCACCGAGGCGCTCGTGGAATCGGTCCTGCAGCCGACGACGCCGGCGGCGGCCTGACGCCCGCGGTGTTCGTCCACGGCGACCCCGAGACGGCGGCGGTCCGGGACCCGCGGCCGGCGGCCGCGTCGCGGCGGGGCGGGACGAAGTGATGGGCCGTGGCCTGAAGTTCAGCGGGCGGTGCAGGCCAATCCGGCCAGGGGCTGGGCCGTGCCGGTCACGACCGCACCCCACGTCGTCGTCGCGCCGGGGGCCAGCGTCCCGTTGTAGGTCTGGTTGGCCGCCCGCACCTGCTGGCCGGTCTGCGTCGGCACGGCGTTCCACGAATTGGTCACCTGCTGGCTCCCCGCGAACGAGAACGCCGTCGTCCACCCGGCCAGCGCGGCCGAGCCGGTGTTCTTCACGGTGAACTCCAGCTGGTGCCCGCCGTTCCACGAGGACGTGACCGCCGAGGTCGCGGTGCACGACGCCCCGGCCGGGGTGGTGGACGTGGTCGGCGTGGTCGGGGTGGTCGGCGTCGTGGTGGGGGTGCTGGTCCCGGTCGTGTAGCTGATGCCGGTGTAGGCCGCCGCGCAGCCGGAAAGGCACTGGTCCGGCAGTGTGAAGCGGTAGACGCGGCCGTCGTTGACGAGCGCGTCGCTCGCGTCCCGGACGCGGATCGCGTACGCGGTGCCGGCCGTGGCGGTCGGGCCGATGAGGAAGGCCTGCCCGAGGTCGCTGTCCGGTTGCGCCTGCTGCCAGGTGCCGTCCGCGCCGAGGAACTCCACGCCGTGGACGCCGTTGGGCAGGTGCGACACCGCGATGGCCGTCCAATACCGTTGCGCCCCTTGGAGGAAACCGAGTTTCAGGTCGCCGGTGTAGTTCGGGGCGGGCACGTAGGACCAGGAGACCCGGCGGTTGTTCCAGTGCCCCGGGTTCAGGTCGCCGACCGGCGCGCCGTTCTTCACGAACCGGTTGAGCGACGCGGTCGAGAGGTCGAGGTGCCCGGGATCGTCGCGGCACCAGGCGTTCGAGTCGCCGCAGCTGTCGGCCACGACCATGGTCAGCTGGGCGCCGGCGTACCCGTCGGTCACCCAGGACCCGTTGCGGCAGAACGGCTGTCCGGGCGCGCCGTCGTTGACGCCGGTGCAGTATTCGCCGATGGTGACCTGCACGAACCGCCCGCAGTTGCGGCCGTTGTCCCACAGCCCGATCTTCGCGGCCTGGGAAGGCGGGATCGGCCGGGGGTAGAAGCTGTAGTCGCCGGGGGTGTTGTAGACGTTGAGGGCGACGAAATCCGGCGAATCGAGCACGTCCTGCGGCAGGCCGCAACCGCCGTAGGGGGCGCCGAGCGCGTCGAAGTGGGTCGCGTTGCCCGTCGTGGGCGCGACCGGCGCGGCGCCCGAATTCCACGGCCACAGTACGGAAACACCCACGACGAGCACGGCGATCGCGGCGAGCACGCCCGGCCGGCGGGAGACGGACCCCATGGATTCTCCTTCCGCCGTTCGGTACCGCGGCAGGCGGAAGCGGCCCCGGCGGCGTCGTCTGGAAGCGCTCCCAGAGTCCCCCGCGCACCGGTCGTTTGTCAATCGCTTCTCACGCCGAGCCGCGCGCCACCACGGTCAGGCGCTCGAGGGCCAGCCGGCCCGAGGTCAGCCGGAGCCCGATCGCGGGCGACCAGCCGGGAGCGACGACCGGACCCGCCGGGATCGTTCGCAGCAGCTGCCACCGGCCCTGGTGGCCCAGCCAGCTCGTCAGCCCGCCGCGGTGGTCGGACACGACCGCGAACCGGTCGCCCGGCGACCACTCGACCGCGGCGCAGCACCCGCCGGTCACGTCGTCGCCGTAGTCGCGCCCGTCGGCCCGCACGTCCGCGCCGGACGTGCCGAAGTGGTGGTTGTACCAGGCCAAGGCCAGCTCGTCCGGCCCGGCGGCGCGGCCGAGGAGCACGCTGTCCTCCGGAGCGCTCCCGGCGAAGGAACGCGGTTCCAGGAGCACCGCGAAGTCGCCGGCCGGGGCGGCCACCGGCGCCACGAGCACGGCGGCCGACTGCCGGCTCGCCGTCGCGATCAGGGCGCCGTCCGCCTGGCTCAGCGAGGGCACCGGCTCCCCGAACCGCGCGCCGATCCGGTAGTCGTTCAACCGGTCTCCGGTGAAGTCGTCGTCCCACACCGGTGCGGCGAAGTCGGCCGGGTCGAACACGACCTCCGCCCGCACGGCGTCCGCGGTGCTGCGGGCCGGGACGCCGTGGTCGAGCGGGGCGACCAGCAGCCGCACCGGCGCCCGGGTGCCGACCGGCGCGTCGGCGGGTGCCGTCACCCGCCACCGCAGCGGGACGGTCCGGCCCGGCGTGAGCCGGAGGTCGCCGGCCGGCCCGATCGGCTGGGCCGTCCAGCCGCGCGGCACCGTGAGCGCCGGTCGCACGGTCATCGGCTGCGCACTGCGGACCGAACCGGTGATTTCGGCCGTCTGCCCGGGTCGCAGCCGCGGCGGTTCGTCCGGCAGCCGGACGCCGAGCCGCTCGTCTTCGGCGCGCCACGACTGCATCGCCGTGATGCCGACCGCGCCTCCGTCCACTCTGGACGCCACGACCCGGAGCCCGTCGGTGCGGACCGGCGGCTGGACGACGACGCGGTTCGGCCGGCCCCGCACCGGCGTCGCGGGATCCCGGTGCTGCGCGGGGAGGTCGGCCCACGACCCGTCGGCGGCGCGGTACTGGAGCGCGAAGGTGTCCGGCGTGCGGACACCGCCGCCGTCGTCGTAGAAGGAGATCCGGACGTCGGAGACGTCGGTGGCCGCGCCGAGGTCGACGGCCAGCCAGTCCTGGCGGTTCGGGCTGCCGTAGCTCGTCCAGCGCGTCGACGGGACGTCGAGGTCGAAGTCCTGGCCGTCGATCGCGTTCGCCGGGCTGTCGGCGGGCCAGGTGTAGGACGCGGACGCCGCCGGGTAGCCGGTGCGATCGATGTTCGCCAGGTCGTCGACGAGGTGGTCGGCCACGGCCGCCTTGCCGGGCCGCACCGGCACGTCGACCGTGGTCAGCCCGGCCTGGCGGTGCACGAGCTTGCCGTCCAGCCAGACGCTCAGCCCGGCGCCCTGCCGGTAGACTTGGCCGTCCCGGTCCCACGCGACGGTCAGGTTGCGCCCGTGGTAGGGCACGTTTTCGACCGCGAAGTGGTCCCAAGTGGACGGAACGAGCGGCGCGAGCCGCACGTGGTCACCCTGCTGCGGCCGGATGCCGAGCAACCCGGACAGCACCAGGTCGTCGAACGTCGAGTGGTTGTAGTCCTCGCTGTGCCCGCGGGAGTCGTACAGCCAGCGGTCCTCGTCGGGGTGGTGCGCTTCGGCGACGTAGGGCGCGCCGTTCTTGCGCTGGGTCAGGGCATACCCGCGCAGGAGGGCGTAGTAGTCCTGAGTCGACACGTACGGCTGCGGGGGATAGTCGGTGAGCAGGTTCGCCAGCCCGGTCAGCGTCTGGCTGGTGGCGTAGGGCCAGCTCGGCCCCGACCAGCGGCAGCACCCGGCGAGGGCGTCGTGCATGAACCACGGGCTGCGCCGCTCGACCGTGGTGGGCCCGAAGGGAGCCGCGAACCCGGCCGGATCGGTCAGCTGCGCCCACGCGGCGGCGGCGCCGGCCGGTGCCATGTGGAAGTACCACGGCACGAACCCGATCTCTTCCCGGTCGGCGATCTTGGTGCGGGCCGGGTTGCCGTCCCGCATCACGTGCTTGTAGAACTGTGCGCCGCCGTCCCACAGGACGCGGTCCTGGTTCGCCTGCAGGGAGCGGGCGTCCCGGTCGTAGCGGTCGGCGAGCTGCCGGTCGCCGGGTGCGCCGCGCCGGCGCAGCAGTTCGGCGATAGCGCGCGCGTCGCCGTACTGGTAGGCGTTGAGCGTCGGGCGGAAGCCGGCGCCGCCGTGGTAGGGATCCGGGCTCTGGTAGGAACTCGCGGTGTACTCCATGGCGTCCCACACCGGAACCTGCCAGTAGAGGCCGAGCTGCGGGTCGAACTGCGGCGCCCAGGCGGCCCACTGCCGTTGCAGTTCGGGGAGCCGGTCGACGGCGAAGTCCCACCGGCCGTCGACGGCCGCCCGCGCGAGCACGGCGTCGGCCGCCCAGAAGGAGTATTCGTGGGCCCAGTCGGTGGTGTTCTCGTTGAGGCCGTCGGTCGCCGGCTTCGGGCCCGCGCCGCTGCCGCGCAGCCAGTAGTCGACGTAGTCGTCGAGGTAGCGGGGGTCCCGCAACCACCGTCCCTCGTAGAGGTGGTGCCCGGCGGCGGCGTCGATCCCGCCGCCGGGGGCGGAGTAGCCGACCGGGCCGAGGAATTCGGAGACGATCCAGCCGTCGTCGGGCCCGGTGTACTTGAGGGCCTCCTTGAACGTCCGCCACCGGTAGTAGTACGTGTCCTCGATCGCCTTGTCGGGCAGGTCGACGAACGGGATGTTGGCCTCGTACCACGCGGGGTCGCCCAGGCCGGCGAGCTTCGCCGCGTGGTCGAGGAGATGCGTCCCGGGGCCGACGGCCGGGTACGCCGGCGGCGGGCCGGCGGGGGTGGCCGCCGCGGGGAGTGTGGTGGCCGACAGGGTGACGAGCGTGGTGGTCAAGACCGTGAACAGACGGCGAACCGAGCGCATGCCGACGCTCCTCGTGCTCCTCGGGGACCGGGCAGGGGAACGGTAGCCGGTGGGATACAACGTTGTAAATACGTATTTACAACGTTGTATCCCAGGGTTCGCCCGGTGCTGCACCACCTCGCGCGCAACCGGTGTCCCGCCGGCCGGAGCGTCACACCCGGCGGGCACCTGCTCTGCACGGATCAACGGCCCCCCGCCGGCCGGAGCGGCTCAGGCGTGCCAGGCGGGGTCGCGGCCGAGGAAGCCCATCAGCTGGTCCTGCGCCGAAGCGCTGTCGGCCACGGGCACCGCCGGGCCGAACTGGCCGCTGTCGCGCAGTACCTGCTCCATCGGCCGCATCGCCGTCAGCGCTTCCGCGCAGCGCTGTTCGCCGAGGTCGGGCTTGCGGCCGAGAGCCTTGGCGAGATCCCAGGAATGCAGCCAGATGTCGCCGGTGTAGAACTGGTCGACCGCCTCGTCCACCGGCCGGTCGCCGGTGTGCGGGTTGCTGAGCACCCGCCCGGCGGGGTCGTCGAGGATGGCCTGGATGTCGGCGACGTGCTGCTTCCACGCCCCGGCCGGGTCGGGGTCGACCGCCAGCGCGGGCAGTTCGATGCCCGCGCCGCGGAGGAAGTCGCGCGGCCACTCGACCAGGTGCCGGACGACGTCGAGCGCGGTCCACCCCGCCACCGGCGCCGGGCGGGCCCAGTCGTCGGCCGAAGCCGACTCGACCAGCTCGGTGAACCGGGCGGCTTCGGAGGCGTGCTGCCGGGCCCGGGTCATCGCGCGAGCAATGCGTCGAGCTTGGCGTAGCCTTCGATGACCCCGACGTCCATGCCGCTGGCCAGCATGCCGTCGCGGGTGGCGAAGTCCGGCACCACGCTGAGCACCCGCAGCCGCGTGCGGCCGCCGTCGATCTCCTCCAGGGTCAGCGTTTCCAGCGCGACGCCGTCGGGCTCGCCGTCGTAGGTGAACGTCCACACGATCCGCTCGTTCGGCCGCACTTCGTGGAAGCTGCCGTGGAACGCGGCGATCTCCTCGCCGTCGCGGTCGTTGGCGAAGGCCCATTCGCCGCCCGTGCGCGCCTCCCACCGCGTGATCCGCGTGGTGACCGAGTGCGGCCCGACCCACTGCGCGTACAGCTCGGGGTCGACGTGGGCGCGGAACACCTGCTCGGGGGTGGCGTCGAAGTCCCGGACGAGCTGGATCGTCGGGACCTTTTCGTCGGCCAGGATCTCGGTTTCGTGCTTCGTCATGGTCATGACGCGTCCTTACGGGGTCGGGTTTCGTTGTCGCTCATGCGGCCCAGCAGCGTTTCGAGGCGCCGGTAGCGCTCCTCGGCCTGCCGCCGGTACCGCTCGATCCACTTGGTCATCAGGTCGAACACCTCGGCGTTTAGGTGGACCGGACGGCGCTGGGCGTCCTTGCTGCGCGTCACCAGCCCGGCCTCTTCCAGCACCTTCACGTGCTTGGAGACCGCCTGGAGGCTCATGTCGTACGGCTCGGCCAGCTCGCCCACGGTCGCGTCCGCGGCGGCCAGCCGGGCCACCAGGTCGCGCCGCGTCGGGTCGGCCAGGGCCGCGAACACGCGGTTGAGCCGCTCGCTGTCTTCGTCCACCGGTTCTTCCTCAACTCTTCGGTTGAATATGACCGTAGAGTGTGGCCCGGGATGTTGTCAACCTGGAGGTTGAGAAGGGGCGGGGTCCCGCGTCCGGGACCCCGCCCGGGTGATCAGAAGTGGTCGGGCGTGTCGATCCGGCTCCGGACCAGGGCGCCGGACGCGGTCAGCCGGCCGGTGCCGTAGTCGCCGCCGGCGCAGGTGCCTGGGCTCAGCGCGGCGCTTGTTTCGTTCGCGTCGGAGTACGTCCAGTTCGCGTAGCTGATCTGCAGCTGGTCGAGCAGGTCCAGCCAGGCGGTGGTGCTGGCCTGGTCGAGCGTGCCACCGCCGGTGGCGGTCACCGTGCCGAACTCCGTGACGAACAGCGGCAGCCTCGCGGCGGCCCGGCTCACCGTGGAGCGGTAGTTGTCCTTGTGGCTGGCGGCGTAGAAGTGGAACGTGTACATGATGTTCGTGGCGTTGACGGGGTTGCTGATGATCTCGGATTCGCTGGAGCCGTCGGAGACGCCGAGGGACGACCACCCGCGGGTGCCGACGATCACGACGGCGTCCGGGTCGGCGGCGCGGATCACCGGGATGACCTGCTCGGCGTAGTTCTTGATGCCGGCCCAGCTCACGCCGTTGGGTTCGTTGGCGATCTCGTAGATCACGTTCTTCCGGCTCGCGTTCCGGGCGGCGACCGCGGCGAAGAAGGTCTTGGCGCGGTCGAGGTTGTAGTTCGGGTCGCCCGGGGTGAGGGTGTGGAAGTCGACGATCGCGTACATGCCGCGTTCTTCGGCCTCGCCGACGAGGCTGTTGACCCGGTCGGTGAACCAGGCCGGGTTGGTCTCGTACCCCTTTTCCTGCACGTACATGGCGATGCGGAGCAGATCGGCGTGCCAGTCATCGGCGAGGGCGTCCAGGGACGCGTCGTTGTAGCAGGAGTCGAACCACTGGAGGCCGTGCGTGCTCATGCCGCGCAGCTGGATCGCCCGGTTCGCTTCGTTGCACAAATGGACGCCGCAGACGTGCAGCTGCCCGTTCGCGGCGAGCGGCGTGCCGCCGGGGGAGGGTGTGGTGGTGGTCGTGGGTGTGGTCGGTGTCGTGGTGGTCGTGGTCGATCCGGTGCAGGTGACGCCGTTGAGGGTGAAGGAAGCCGGAATCGGGTTGGCCCCGGTCGTGGTACCGGTGAAGCCGAGGTCGGCGACGGCGCCCGTTGCGAGGGTCCGGTTCCAGTCGGGATTGGCGGCGGTCGCGGTCGAGCCGGACTGCGACCAGGTGGCGTTCCACCCCTGGGCCACCTTCTGGCCGGCATCGGGGAAGGTGAACTTGAGCGACCAGCCGGTGAGCGTGTCACCCAGGTTGGTGACCTTGACGCCGGCCTGGAACCCGCCCTGCCACTGGTTGGTGACGGTGTAGTCGACCCGGCACCCTTGAGAGGCGGCCGAGGCCTGCGGGATGGCCAGCATGGCGGTGCAGCCGAGAACCGTCGCGCCGGCGGCCGCCAGCGCAGCGATGGAGCGCTTCATTGAACTCCCTCAGATCCGTGTTCGAGTGTTTCAACAGGATGGGAGCGCTCCCAGAGAGGAGAACATCCGGGGAGAGGCGGCGTCAAGGGTTCCGGCCCCGCGGGGGTGACCGGAAGCTTTCTGGCTGGCGAATTCGGCCGGGCCACGATTGCGGAGTCCGGTGCGGGCGGTCGAGGCGCTCACGCGAAGGGAGTCGCGTCGTGGCGGGCTCGGTCTTCGGGGGAGTCAGTGGGTGAATTCGTCGCTGCGGCATGTTCCGGTCTGGCCGCGGCGCCACCCGCTGCGGGTGCTCAGCTCTCGGTTTCCCCTTGAAGGGCCCGGTTGAGCCGGCGGGCTTCGTGGAGTTCGTCTTCCAGGACGACGATCCGGCAGGCAGCATCGACGGCGGTGCCCTGGTCGACGAGCTCCCGCGCCCGCGCGGCGAGCCGGAGCTGGTGTCGCGAGTAGCGCCGGTGCCCGCCGGCGGATCGCTGCGGCGTGATCAAGCCGGCCTCGCCGAGGCTGCGCAGGAAGTTCTGGGTGGTGCCGAGCATGTCCGCGGCTCGGCCCATGGTGTAGCCGGGGTAGTGCTCATCGTCGAGATTTCCGGGTCTTTCCCCGTCGGGGCCCATGTCACCTCCGCATCAGAAGGACCCCGGACGCCATCGTGGGCGTCCGGGGTCCTCGAAAGGTTGGGTTTCACCATTACCGGCCGGCGGCCTGACCGCCGGCTTCCCGCGCGAGGCGCGGGGATCGCTCATCCGTGACCGAGCACCACCTCCGAACTCGATGGGCTTGCGGAACCCGCGCGGCGCTACCGGGCCGCTGCGGGCGATCCCATGATGGTCCCGTTCCCTTCCTTTCGTTGTCTTTTCCGGTCCGTGGAGAACTTTACCGGTGGGTGCGGGTGAATGTCTACTGTCGTGGGGGTAGATTTTCGATGGCGGGTGGTGGGGGTTGCGTCTCGGGCGCAGGGGCTTCCGGGTGGTGCGTGCGGGCTGATGCTTTGTCGGGGCGAGCGTGGGTCGGCTGTGGAGTCCTGCCGCGCCGTGCCTGACCGGCTTGGCTCGCCGCTCGCCCGCCCGGTCAAACCGACCCGCCCGGCCGCCGACCCGGCTGGCCGCCGACCCGCCCGGCCGCCGACCCGGCCGGCCAAGTGACCCGCCCGGCCAAGCTGACCCGGCCGGCTCGCCCGGCCCTGCGGGCCAAGCTGAGCCGGCCGGCTCGCCTGGCCCTGCGGGCCTGCTCGGCTCTTCAGGAGGGGCCGGCCGCGAACGGCCGGGATCCGCGCGGGCCGGTGTGCCCGGCTGGCTGGGCAGGTCCGGATCGAACGGCTCGTCCGGCGAGGTCAACCCGCCCCCGGCGCGGCCGGCTTGCTCGGACCGCTTGGATCAGCCGACTCGGGACGGTCGTGAGCTGACCGGACCCCGGCCGCTGGAGCCGGCCTGCTCGGCTGGACCTGCCCGCCGGGCTCGGCGGCCCGGGCAAGCCCGGCTGGACCGGCCCGTCTCGCCCGGCCCGCGGACCGGCCCGGGCGGCCTGCGCGGACTGGCCGTCTGGCGGTCTGCCGGGAGCGGCCTGGGCGGCCTGCACGGAGCCGGCCCCGGCGGCTGACCGGAGCGGGCCTGGCGGCCGGGCGTGGGTGGAGGCGTTATACCGCAACCCCCTTCAGAGGTCGGTCGGGTTGTGGGCCGCGGTCAGTGGGTCAGGTCGGTCAGCTCGGCTAGGAGCTCTGAGGCCGTTACCGGGTCGAGTTCGCCGAATACTCGCGTTCCCTGGGGGCTCCAAGCTCCTTCTCCCTTCTCGTCCAGCCAGATGTCCGTGAGCTTCTGCTCGGGTTCCTCTGCCGGCAGGCCGACCAAAATGCCCGGGTCGAGGTTGAGGACCACTGCTCCGCCGTCGGGGGTGGGGCGGAGGAGCCAGGCCTCGACGCCGTTGTCCAGGGCTGGGCCTCGATGCCAGCCCTTCTTTGTCAGGCCCAAAAGCTTGCCTGTGGGGACCGTGTGGTTCTCGAACCTCTTCAACCTGGTGGCCGACCTCTCCGCCTCCTCCAGGCGCGCCGCCGGGCGGCCGACTTGGGGGAACGGCTGGAGGATCTCGTAGTCCGCGAACAGGGCCGACCAGGTCGCCAGCTCGTCGGCGAACTGCAGGGGGTGGGCCACGCCCACCTCGGCCGTCTCGGGGAGGGCGTACTGCTCGTCGTGGATGTCGGCGTACGTTCCGTCCTCCGCGCAGCGGAATGTCTGGCCCGCCGTGGTGCGCCAGACCAAGCGGCGGACCAGGTGGACCAGCAGGGGGTGGCCGGCCAGGAGTTCGGTGAACTCCGCCGCCGGCCAGTGGCGGCCCTGGACCATGGCCGACTCCAGGCGGGAAATCTGCTCTGCCGCCACCGTGCGGACGTCCTTCTTCAACGCCGTGAACCGCTTGTACTCCGCCGCCGCGAGTTCGGCGTCGTCCTTTGCGCCCGGCTTCGGCAATGCTTTGCGGGGCTTGCCGTCCGGGTCTGTGACGTACGGTTTGAGCTGTTCGTCGAAGCCGACCACGAATCGGCGGGGGCCGTAGTCGATCACTGCCGTGGCTGCCTCGTCGAGGCCGAGTGTCGGGACCAGGCGGTCGGCCAGCTGCTCGGCCGACAAGCCGAGGCCCTCGGCGACCGCCGCGATCTTCTCCTGGGCTCGGAGCTTCAGTGCCTTGAACTTCACCTTCTGCGCGATGGAATTCAGCTGCAGCAACGCGAAATCCGTGCCTATGCCGGCCAGGACGTCGAGGGCCGCGGCCGCGCGGGCGTGGCCGCCTTCGCCCGGCCACGCCCGGATCAACGGGTTCAGCTTGCGCACCACGTCGTCGTCGCCGAAGAGACCCAGTGCGGTGAGCACCCAGCTGTCCTTGGCCGGGTAGTCCGCGGCCCGCCAGCGGCCGAACAGCCCCCACGCGAACTCCGCCAGCGAAGCCGGGTCCGCGAAGTCGCGCAGGTGCGCCACTCCCGGGTAGACCTCGTCGGGCGTCGACAGCGCGAACAGCATGAGCACGTGCGGGATCACCCGGTCGGGCAGGGCCTGCTCGCCGCCGCGGACGCGGATCTGGGGCAGCACCGCCGGATCCGCCCACGCGCCGGGGACCGGTAGACGCACCGGCAGGACTTCCAGGGGGTCGGTGACGAGCAGTTCGGCGACGGCCTCGGCCGCCTCCGCGCCGTGGTGCGCGGCCGCCGCGGACACCGCCTCTTCGTGTCCGCTCTTCGCCAGGGCGCGCAGTGCGGCTTCGGCGGTGCGCCGGTTCGCGCCGGCCGGGCCGAGCGCCACCGGGACCAGGAACCTCGTGGCGTCGGTGAGGTGCCGGCCGAGCCACGCCAGCGCGGCCTCCCGGGCCTTCTTCAGCCGGACCAGCCAGTCCGCCATCAGCAGCGCGATTTCCGGGCTCACGTACGGCAGCAGCACTTCGCCGCGGTGGCCCGGGTGCGCCGCCGCCATCGCCAGCAGCGGCCGGTAGGCGAGCAGCCCGTGACGGCTCGCCAGGACGCGGCCCCAGATCTCCCCGTCCCACGCCTCGGCCGGGCGCCACGCGGCCAGCCGCTCGCGCACCCAGTCGTCCGGGGCTTTGACGAACAGGGTGGGCCCGTCCGGCGCGTACAGCTTCCCGGCGTCGTACTCCTCGGCCGCGCGCTGCCAGCCGCCGTACAGGCCGCGGTGCAGCCGCGTGTGCCACTCCGCCCACTCGGCCTGTTCGCCGGGGGCCCACACCAGTGTCGGCTCGGCCGGGACCGAAAGTCCACTGAGGACGGTGGGCTCGCGCCGGGCGTGGCTCGAAGCCCACGGTGGGTCCGCGAGCACCACCGGTAGCGCATCGTCGGCCACGGACGGCAGCCGCTCTTCGCCCGCCAGCGCGCGTTCGACCAGCGCCCGCTCTGCGGCGCCAAGATCGGGCAGGACGCCGGCCGCGATGTCCGGATGGGCCGCGACATGGCTGCGCAGCAGGAAGTTCGCCTCTTCGGCGTACGCCGCTTGCGTGGTGGCGGCCCGCGCCAGCAGCCGGACCGCACGCTCCGGCGTGCCGGCCATCCCGGCGGCGACGACCGGCTGCACGTGTTTCTGCCCCAGCCGCGTCACCAGCAGCTCGAACGCTTCGTCGCCGGGCAGGCCGGCCAGCACGGACAGCAAGAACCTGCGGGAGTCACCGCCGCTCGGATCAGCGTCGAGGGCGCGGGCGAAGAGGGGAGCCGACGCGGCTCCCATCGCGTCGAACAGGGTGTAGCGGACCTCTTCGGACTGGAGCCGCCAGCGGAGCACCACGGTCGGCACCGCTTCGAGCTGATCCCGGGTGGACAGTGCCTGCAGGACCGCCGTCCAGTCGACGCCGAACTCCCCGAGCGGCCGGGTGGCCGCCAGCATCTCGCGGGCCCAGTCTTCGCGCGTGGGCACCAGGTAGGAGGCCACCACCTGACCGGCCGGTTCGGCCCGGAACGCGGCCAGCGCCGCCGTCGCCGCCTCGTACTCGGCATCGCCGGCGGCGGCGAGGAGGGCGCGCAGCCGGCGGAACAGCGGATATTCCCCGGGGAACAGGCCGCGGCACCGCTCCGTCCACCGTTCCAGCAGCGCGGTGCCGTCGGGGTAGTGGTCGGAGTGGACGACCTGGGTCATGGTGGCCGCCGCCCGGACCGCGAACTCGGGCCCCCGCGCCCACCACGCGTCGGCGATCCGCCACGTTTCCCCATGCCCGCCGGACTTCCGGCGCAGGCCGCTGTGCAGCAGTGTGCCCAGGACGGCCGCACCCAGCACGTCCTCGCCGCCCGCGCGGGCGGCGAGGACGAGATCCGGATCGCTCGCCGGATTCCGCAGCGCCGCCCTCACCACGTCTTCGCCGGCCACTGCGGCCTGCCACCACCCGGCCGCGTCCGCCGCCGGCTCGGTGTCCGGCGGGAACCAGCCGCCGCGCCGGACGTGGACGTGCTTTCTCCACGCCGGGTCCGGGACGAAGGTCTCGGTCATTGCTGCCCCCCAAAGTCGGTCGATGCTGGGCCGAAGGCTACGGGAGGGGTCCGACAATTTCCGGAGATCCGCAGCTCCGGCCCCGGTTTCTGGCACAGTGGTGCGCATGGGGGAGGACCTTGCCGCCGCTGTGGCCGCCGTCGTGCCGACCGTCCGCGCCGTGATCCCGCCCGCGCCCGCCGCGGCGCTGGGCCGGCTGCGGCGGGAACCGGAACGCCGCCGGTTCCCGGACATCCCCGAGCCCGAGGTGCTGAAGTCGCTCAGAACCCTGCCGTCGTGGCTCGTCGAACGCGTCCACGGCGCGGTCGAGCTGCCTCTGACCAGCTTGGCGATCCCGGCACCCTCGGTCGCCGCCGCGCTGAAGCCGCCGCCGGACGGCGCCTACGGTTTCCTCACCTCCGACAGCGAAGCGGACGCCCTGCGGGAGACGCGGTCGCTGCACCAGCTCCGGCCCGGCCTGCTGGACCTGGTCGCGGAGCTGACCACCCGCGTGGCAGCCGAAATCCCGCATCCGGTCGAAGGCGACGAAGCCGCCATCGCGGCCGCGCACGGCGCCCACCACCTCGCGATCGCCCTGGTGACCGCGACGATCGTCGCCCGCGAAGCAGGCCGCCCGGAGGTCGCCGCCATCGTCGGGACGGCGCTGGGAGTGGCCGCGAGCCTGCTGCGCGGGACGCCGATGCCCGATGGCTACGCGGAAGCGTTGCGGGACAAGGAACGAGCCGAATACCGGCTGCCGCAGTCCGGCAGCACGTCCGTCAAGGTCCGCGACCACGTCTTCGCCTTGGCCGAAAGCGAAACCCCGGCCGTGCCGCACGACTTCGCCGGCAACGGCCTGGCCGAGGTCATCGACGGCGGCGTGGCCGTCCGCACCGGCACGGAGAACGGCACGGTCAGCGTCGGCATCCGGGTGCTGGCCGAGCCGCCCGCCACGGCGGAAACCCTGGGCTGGGAAGAAGTCGTCGACCTCAGCTGGCACGCGGAGCACGGCTCGGCCGGCGTGGGCCGGGGCGTGACGACGGCGCACTGGCCCCACGTCAAGACCGTCACGACCCCGCCGTGGCCCGGTGACTACCGCGTCCGCGTGCACGCCTACGGCCGCGACGACCCCGAGGCCGAGAGCTACGACCTCTGGATCTGGGCCGCGCCGCCCGAGCCCCCGGTTGTGCACGCCCGGGCCGACCGCCTCGGCCACCACCTGCGCGGCGAGCCGGAGCCGCCGCCCGCAGACCGGCCCGAGGTGCGCTACCGCTGGATCGGGCGGTCCCGGCTGACCGTCGCGGCGACGGTCACCGTCGCCACCGGCCTCCCGGCGGAGGACGTCATCCGCGCGTTCGGCGCCGATCCCGCCCGGCCCGAACCCCTGCCCGAGCTGCGCGAGGCGTACGCGGACCCGTGGCTGGCCGTCCTGGACCTCGACGGCGTCGTGGTGGCGATCGAGGAGAACGGCTACTCCGGCTCCCACGCCGACGTGCTCACCGCGGCCTCCCGGGCCGGCCGGGCGGCGAGCATGTTCTGGAACGTCAACGCGGTGACGCGCCTGTCCTTCGCCAAGGCCGGCACGCTCCTCTCGTCGTTCGAACCCGGCTTGCACGAGCCGTCCGCGGACGAGGAGGTCACCGCGGCGCTGGCCGGTCTCGACCTCGAGAACTACCGCGACGGCACCGAAAAGGGCCTGGTCGCGGTCGAGCGGTTCACCGGCCGGGGCCTGTACCCCGAGGACCTGGAGGACATCGAGCGCCTCGGCGTGGCCTACCGGATCAGCGACCCCGGTTGACCGCGCTGATGTCGTCCTGAAGCCGGTCCCGGACGTCCGAGCGGGCGTCCCGGGGTACCGGCGCCGACGCCTGGGACGGCTCGCCCGCCGGGCCCGGCACCGGGTACACCTTGTTCTCACCGGGCAGCGGAACACCCGGGCAGATGGTGGCCGCCGGCCGCGCGCCGCCGAGGTAGAAGCCGTTCACCAGATCGTCCACACAGGAGTTGCCGCTGACCGCGTACTGGCCGTGGAACGGCGAATCCGCCACCGAGATCATCGGGATCCCGGCCGCCCGCGCCGCCGCCTCCGCCTGCTCGTACCCGGTCTGCGGGTCGAACTCGCCCTGGACGACGAGGATGTTCTTCGCGGCGGCCGCCGAGAGCTTCGGCAGCGACTGCCGGGGCGGGTCGGACCAGAAGCCGCACGCCTCGCTGAGGCCGTAGGCCCAGCCGAACAGCGGGTAGGTCGGCCCCTGCAGGTCGCTGAGCAGCTTGTACCAGCTCGCCGTCCGCGTCGGCTGGTCGCCGCACGCCACGGCCAGCCGCGTCCCCGGGACGTCGGCGTAGTCGGGCTCCGGCGGGTCGGCCGCGGTCAGCCGGTCTGCCGGACGGCCGAAGACCGCCCGCGACGCCCGGTCGAGGTCGCTGCGCAACGCCGCGGGCGGCGGGGTGGTCTTGCCGGCGAGCGCCGCCGCGCCCTTCGTGAGGATCAGGGCCCCGGTCATCCACTGCCGGCTGCTGCCGTTGCCGACGAAGACCGAGTCGAAGACGTCGGGCGGCACGCCCTGGGTCTTGAAGTAGGCCCGCAGCCTCTCCCACGTCGCCCGGACCTCGCCGGCGGTCTTGCCGAGCTGCTCCGGGAACCGGCGGGCCAGCCACGGCGCGTAGACGCGGTCGAACTGGCGCTGGTCGATCTTCGGGAACGCCTCGAACGCGGCCTGGAGGCGGCCTTCGAAGTTGACGCTGGAGTCGAGCACCAGCTTCCCGGCCCGCTCCGGGAACAGCGACGCGTACTTCGCACCGAGCCAGGTGCCGTAGGAGAAGCCGAGGTAGTTCAGCTTCTCGTCGCCCAGCAGCGAGCGGATCAGGTCCATGTCGTGCGCGGTCTGCCAGGTGGTGATGAACGGCGCGACCGCGTCGCTCTGGCACGCCTCGGCCAGCACGCGCGGCGTCCGCTGGTGCAGCGCGATGCTCGCCGCCGAGCGGTCGCGGGCGTCGAGGTCGTCTTCCTGGGGCAGCCGTCCCAGCGGCACCCGGCAGACGTACCCGTCGTCGGTGCCGCCTTCCTGGCCGGTGCCGCGGGGGTCCATCCCGACGATGTCGTAGTGCTCGTTCAGCGACGGCTCCAGCCCGGCCAGCGCGCCCGCGAGCGACGTGCCCCGGCCGCCGGGTCCGCCCGGGTTCACCAGGATCGCGCCCTGCCGGCCGCCGGTGGCCGCGACCCGGCTGATCGCCACCTGCAGGTCGATCCCGGCCGCGGGGGCCGCCCAGTCCCGCGGGACGGTGATCCGCGCGCACTCCGCCGTGGGCGGCTTGGTGCGCTGCTTGAACGGGCAGGCGCCCCAGGAGACCTCCTGCCCGCGGTAGGGCGCGAGCGGGTCGGCCGGGGTGGCCGCGGCGGGCGCCGTGGCCGCCACCAGGACCGAGACCGCCACCACCAGTCCTGCTCGGGACGTTCGCACCGCAGTTTCCTTCCTCACGCACCGGCCGTGAAGATCCAATCACGGCCGGTGGAGGCCGGGCAGCGCCAAGCCGCGGCTCGCCGGGCGGATTCCATCGATCCGGTGAACGCCGCGGTGCAGGTCAGGTGCGGTACGGGCCGTGGTTGCCGAGATCGGGAGCCACCTGCGGGCGGGGGCCGTCCTGGCCGGGCACCGGGGTGGTGGTGGCGCGCCACGCCGGGTCCGTCGCCACCGGCTCGACGACCACCTCGGTGGCGGGCCGGGCGTAGGTCTCGGTGCCGCCCTCCCGCTCCTGGAAGTGCTCCTCGACGATCCGGTCCTGACGGCGGCGGGCGAGCACGGCCAGCGTCAGCACGTGGGCCACGGCCATCAGCAGCAGGAAGACGCCGAGCCGCCCGACCAGCGCGGCCGTCGACCCCGACCACTGCGGGCCGACCACCGAGAGCAGCGCGAGCACGCCGAAGGAGACCAAGTGGAAGACGGTCACCACCATCCACGCCAGCGAGCCCGACCCCTCACCGCCGTCCGGCCCGCTGAGGTAGCGCCGGCCGCCGCGGTAGAGCACCTGGCCGTCGGCCACCACGAACACCAGGCCGATGATCAGGAATCCGGTGAGGTCGTTGTCGGGCATGCGTCTCCTCCTCCTTTCCGGCGGAGTACCCGGCCCGGCCGGGCCCGGACGACGGTTCACCGGAACGAGCGAACGACGGCGATCACACCCGGGAATCATTTCCGGCCGCCGGACGTCTGAGGGGGCGTGAAGAGAATTGGCTTCCTGTCGTTCGGCCACTGGTCGGACAGCGCACACTCCGAGACCCGGTCGGCCGCCGACTTCCTGCACCAGTCGATCGACCTGGCGGTGGCCGCCGAGGAGCTCGGCGTCGACGGCGCCTACTTCCGCGTGCACCACTTCGCGCGGCAGGCGGCCAGCCCGTTCCCGCTGCTGGCGGCGATCGGCGCGCGGACGTCGAGGATCGAGATCGGCACCGGCGTGATCGACATGCGCTACGAGAACCCGCTCTACATGATCGAGGACGCGGGCGCCGCCGACCTCATCTCCGGCGGCCGGCTCCAGCTCGGCATCAGCCGGGGATCCCCCGAGCAGGTGATCGACGGCTGGCGGTACTTCGGGTACGCCCCCGGCGAGGGCGAGACGGACGCCGACATGGCCCGCCAGCACACCGAGGTCTTCCTCAAGCTCCTCGGCGGCGAAGGCTTCGCCCAGCCGAACCCGCGGCCGATGTTCGCCAACCCGCCCGGGTTGCTGCGGCTCGAGCCGCACTCCGAGGGCCTGCGCGAGCGCATCTGGTGGGGGTCCGGTTCGAACGCGACCAGCGTGTGGGCCGCGAAGCTGGGCATGAACCTGCAGAGCTCGACGCTCAAGGACGACGAGACGGGCGAGCCGCTGCACGTCCAGCAGCGCAAGCAGATCGAGGCCTACCGCGAGGCGTGGACCGAAGCCGGCCACGAGCGGGAGCCGCGGGTTTCGGTCAGCCGCAGCATCTTCGCGCTGACGAACGACCAGGACCGCGCCTACTTCGGCCGCGACCGCCACTCGCGCGACCAGGTCGGCATGATCGACGAGAACACCCGCGCGATCTTCGGCCGGTCCTACGCCGGCGAGCCCGACGAGCTCGTGCGGCAGCTCAAGGAGGACGAGGCCGTCCAGGCCGCGGACACCCTGCTGCTCACCATCCCCAACCAGCTCGGGGTGGACTACAACGCGCACGTGCTGGAGAACATCCTGAAGCACGTGGCCCCGGAGCTGGGCTGGCGCTGAGGGGAAGGCGGCCCGGTGGCGGCCGGGCCGCTCTTCGTCAGCCGTGGGTGACCTTCAGGCCGTAGAACGCGACCCGGGCACCCTTCGTCGTGCTGTCCGAAGAGGACTGGTTGTACGAGCCCGCCTTGAAGTACTGCTTGTACGGCTTGAACGACGACGGGATGGCGTAGTGCGTCGTGCTCCCGTTGACCGTGAGGTCGATGGTGTTGCCGCCGGAGATGCCGATCGTGTAGGTCCACGTCTTGCCGAGGGAGACGTGGCCGACGGTGTGCGGCGTCTGCCCGCCGTCGGGGGAGTTCTCGGTGCCGAGCACGATGTCCCCGCTGGCCCGGTAGTACAGCTCCAGCAGCGGTTTCGTCGACGAGCCGCCGGTGCCGAGGTGCACCTGGCCGACGCACACGTTCGACGTCACCGAGACCACGCGCAGGGTCGCGCTCAGCTTGTGCGACCCGCTCAGCGACCAGTTCGCCGCGGAGCCGTCCCGGTTCATCTCGCGCAGCTCCGAGCGCGCGTAGTTCGAGTTCGGCGTGGTGACGCCCTTTTCCGGAGCCCAGAAGGTCATCGCGCCGTCGCGGGTGTCGGTGTAGAAGTAGCTGTCCTGGAAGCCGTTCGGCCCCTGGAGCCGCGACGACGAGATGGTCGTCGGCTTGCCGGGGGAGCCGACCGGCTCCTGCAGCTGCCAGATCGAGAGGTCGAAGTTGCCGCCCGGGGCGACCGACGGATCGGCCGCCAGCGCGGGGAAGGCGGTCGCCGCGGCCAGGGCCGGGACCGCCAGGAGTACGAGCAAAGCACGAACACGCGTCATCGGGTGTCCTTTCAGACGGTAAATGGTCTGGACAACCCGGCGGCGTGGGACTCACGGTAGGTCGGCGCTCACCCGATGTCAAGATCGCCGCCCACGCGAAACGGGCCCGGCCGGAAACCGGCCGGGCCCGCTGCGGTGGTGGATCAGGCGAGGTCGAAGCGGTCCAGCTCCATGACCTTCGTCCACGCGGCCACGAAGTCGGCCACGAACTTCTCGCGGGCGTCGTCGCTGGCGTAGACCTCGGCCAGCGCCCGCAGCTGCGAGTTCGAACCGAAGACCAGGTCGACCGCGGTGGCGGTCCACTTGACCTCGTCGGTCGTCACGTCGCGGATCTCGTAGACGTTCTCCGCCGACTCCGACGCCTTCCACCTGGTGCCCGGCGCGAGCAGGTTGGCGAAGAAGTCGTTGGTCAGCACGCCCGGCTGGTCGGTGAGGACACCGTGCGCGGCACCGCCGTGGTTCGTGCCGAGGGCGCGGAGGCCACCGACCAGGACCGTCATCTCCGGCGCGGTCAGGTCGAGCATGTACGCGCGGTCGACCAGCAGCACCTCGGGCTGGCGCTTCTCGCCGGCCCGCAGGTAGTTGCGGAAGCCGTCGGCGCGCGGCTCGAGGACCTTGAACGAGTCGACGTCGGTCTGCTCGGCCGTGGCGTCGGTGCGGCCCGGGTGGAACGGCACGGTCGTCTCGACGCCGGCGTCGCGCGCCGCCTTCTCGACGGCCGCCGAGCCGGCCAGCACGATGAGGTCGGCCAGCGAGATCTGCGCGCCGCCCGCCTCGTTGAACTCGCGCTGGACGCCCTCGAGGACTTCGAGGACCTTGCCGAGCTGCTCGGGCTGGTTGACCTCCCAGTTGCGCTGCGGCTCCAGGCGGATCCGGGCGCCGTTCGCGCCACCGCGCTTGTCGGTGGAGCGGAAGCTTGCGGCCGACGCCCACGCGGTCGAAACCAGCTCCGAGACGGAGAGCCCCGAGTCGAGGACCTTCGCCTTGAGGGCGGTGATGTCGGCGTCGCTCACGAGGTCGCCCTCGACGGCGGGCACCGGGTCCTGCCACAGCTGCGGCTCGGCGACCCACGGGCCGAGGAAGCGGCTGACCGGGCCCATGTCGCGGTGCAGCAGCTTGTACCAGGCCTTGGCGAAGGCCAGCGCGAACTCGTCCGGGTTGTCCTTGAACCGCTGCGAGATCGGGCCGTAGACCGGGTCGAAGCGCAGCGACAGGTCCGTCGTGAGCATGGTCGGCTTGTGCTTCTTGTTCGGGTCGAACGGGTCCGGGATGATCTCCGGCGCGTCCTTGGCGACGTACTGCTTGCCGCCACCGGGGCTGGTGGTGAGCTCCCACTCGTAGCCGAAGAGGATCTCGAAAAAGCGGTTGCTCCACTCGGTCGGCTTGTCGGTCCAGGTCACCTCGAGACCACTGGTGATCTGGTCCGGGCCCTTGCCGCTGCCGAGCGTGTTCAGCCAGCCGAGGCCCTGGGCCTCCAGCGGGGCGCCCTCCGGCTCCGGGCCCACGTGGTCGTCGGCCACGCCGGCGCCGTGGGTCTTGCCGAAGGTGTGGCCGCCGGCGATGAGGGCGACGGTCTCCTCGTCGTTCATCGCCATCCGGGCGAAGGTCTCGCGGATGAAGTGGGCCGCGGCCTCGAAGTCCGCGCTGCCGCGGGGACCCTCGGGGTTGACGTAGATGAGGCCCATCTCGGTCGCGCCGAGCTCCGGCACCATCTCGGTGTCGCTGGCGTAGCGCTCGTCGCCCAGCCAGTCGTCCTCCGGGCCCCAGAAGATCTCTTCCGGCTCCCAGGTGTCCACGCGGCCGAAGCCGAAGCCGAAGGTCTTGAAGCCCATCGACTCCAGGGCCACGTTGCCGGCCAGGACGAGCAGGTCGGCCCACGAGATCTTCTGGCCGTACTTCTGCTTGACCGGCCACAGCAGGCGGCGGGCCTTGTCCAGGTTGGCGTTGTCCGGCCAGCTGTTCAGCGGGGCGAAGCGCTGCCCGCCGTCACCGGCGCCGCCCCGGCCGTCGTGGATGCGGTAGGTGCCCGCCGCGTGCCAGCTCATCCGGATCATCAGGCCGCCGTAGTGGCCGAAGTCCGCCGGCCACCAGTCCTGCGAGGTGGTGAGGACGTCGGTGATGTCGCGCTTGAGGGCCTCGACGTCGAGCTTCGCGAACTCCTTGGCGTACGCGAACTTCTCGCCGAGCGGGTTGCTCTTCGACGAGTGCGCGTGCAGCGGGGTGAGGTCGAGCTGGTTGGGCCACCAGTCCTGGAGGGTGCGCGGCCGGCCGCCCGTCTTGGGGGTCGGCGAGTCGATCGCCGGGTTCTCGCTCTCGCTGCCCTGCGAAGTCACCGAGTCGTGCGCGACCGGGCAACCGGCCGCCGCCTTCTTGTCCACGCCCTGCGCGGAGGACGGGTTGTCCTGGGTGGAGCTCATTTACTTCCTTCCGGGAGCGGCGAATCATTTCGGGGACGTTCGGCCGCGCAGTCGGGGCAGGTGCCCCAGTAGACGACCTCCGCCTGGTCGATCACGAAACCGTGGTCGTCCGAGGCGGTGAGACAGGGGGTGTGGCCGACGGCGCAGTCGACGTCGGCTATCGCCCCGCACGAACGGCACACGACGTGGTGGTGGTTGTCACCCACCCGGGCCTCGTAGCGGGCGTTCGCACCGGCCGGCTGGATGCGCCGGATCAGCCCGGTGTCGGTGAGCGCCCGCAGCACGTCGTAGATCGTCTGGTGCGAGACCGTCGGTTGCTCGGCGCGCACCAGTTCGATCACCGTTTCGGTGTCGACGTGGGGATGCTCGCGCAGTGCGGCCAGCACGGCCAGCCGGGGTCGCGTGACCCGCAGCGAAACCGCCCGCAGCTGTGCTTCGAAGTCCGACATCGCCGCCGACCCTAGGGCCTTTTCTGGAATGGGTCAAGTTTTCATTCCCCATCCGTGTGGCGCAACCGGGGTTCACGCTGAGTCAGCGGGACGGGTTAGGCTCCCGGGCATGCCGGACACGCAGTACGAAGACCTCCTCCGCCACGTCCTCGACACGGGCACCCGCAAGGGCGACCGTACCGGCACGGGCACGAGGTCGATCTTCGGGCACCAGCTGCGCTACCGCCTGTCCGAGGGTTTTCCCTTGATCACCACGAAGAAAGTCCACTTCCGCTCGATCGCCTACGAGCTGTTGTGGTTCCTGCGCGGCGACGCGAACGTCTCCTGGCTGCAGGAGAACGGCGTGACGATCTGGGACGAATGGGCGGCGGCCGACGGCGATCTGGGCCCGGTCTACGGCGTCCAGTGGCGCTCGTGGCCGACCCCGGACGGCGGACACGTCGACCAAATCGCCGAGGTGCTGCGCACGCTGCGTGAGAACCCGGACTCGCGGCGGATCATCGTCTCCGCGTGGAACGTCGCCGACATCCCGCGGATGGCGCTGCCGCCGTGCCACGCGTTCTTCCAGTTCCACGTCGCCGACGGCAAGCTGTCCTGCCAGCTCTACCAGCGCAGCGCGGACCTGTTCCTCGGCGTGCCGTTCAACATCGCCAGCTACGCGCTGCTGACGCACATGATCGCCGAGCAGGTCGGCCTCGGCGTCGGCGACTTCATCTGGACGGGCGGGGACTGCCACATCTACGACAACCACGTCGACCAGGTCCGCACGCAGCTCGCCCGGGACGCGCGGCCGTTCCCGGCGCTGAGCCTGAAGCCGGCGGAAAGCCTGTTCGACTACACGTACGAGCACTTCTCGGTCGAGGGCTACGACCCGCACCCGGGCATCAAGGCGCCGGTGGCGGTGTGATCGGGCTGATCTGGGCCCAGTCCGCGAACGGCGTCATCGGGCGCGACGGCGAGCTGCCGTGGCACCTGCCGGAGGATCTCAAGCACTTCCGCACGGTGACCGCGGGCGCGGCGGTGCTGATGGGGCGCCGGACGTGGGAGTCCCTGCCGCCGCGGTTCCGGCCGCTGCCGGGCCGGCGGAACCTGGTCCTGTCGGCGACCCCGCAGGAGGGAGCCGAGACGTTCGCGGACCTGGCCGCCGCTTTTGCGGCCGTACCCGGCGACGTGTGGGTGATCGGCGGCGCGGCGGTGTACCGGGCGGCGCTGCCGCGCGCGGACCGGATCGTCGTCACCGAGATCCGCGAGTCGTTCGAGGGGGACACGTACGCGCCTGAAGTGGGGCGGCCGGCGGACTCCGTGGGGGAGTGGCTGGAGTCGTCGACGGGCCTGCACTACCGCTTCCTGACCTGGGGCTGACGGCCCGGGCCGTTGCCCTGCCACAGGGTCCGTGAAACGGGAAACGGCCCTCCGCTGCAACGGAAGGCCGATGGTTCCCGCGCTCATCCGGATCAGCAGACAAGTCGGGCGCGCGCGGCTCTCGCCGTCGCACGTCTCGTATTAGCCGTGTTCGTGGCGGAGAATCCGATGCCCGCTGGCTCAAATCGCTGAAATCTGACGAGATCTGACATCCGGTGTAACCTGGGGACCTGACGCAATCTGACAACCGCCCTCCGGGGGAGGCGATGGACAACACGCCGACCGAGACGTCGCCCGGCCCGGCGTCGGCGCAGCTCAAGGCGTTGGCGAACGAGCTCCAGCGGTTGCACCGCGAGGCGGGTGAGCCGGGAACGCGGGTGATCGCCGAGCGGACATCTCCGTCGATCAGCCACGACACTGTGCACCGTGTCCTCCGGTGCGGTGTCCTCGGCCGGACCCCGCGGTGGCGTTCCCTTCAGGCGGTGGTCGGCGCGTTGGACGGCGACACCGACCTCTTTCGCGCGTTGTGGAATGCCTGCCGTGACGTCGACGCGCGAGCGTTGCTGCGTCGTCCCGCCGAGCCCTTGACGTCGTCCGCTCCCGGCGCGCCGAGCGAAGCATCGACAGCTGGAAATTCGGTCGCTCCCCGGCTGGTGTTCAGTTCGGGTGTCTCCAACGCCCCTGCGTCGGTTTCGCCCACGACGCCGATCGCTCCTCAGCTCTGGGACGACCCGGAGATCAGGTCCGCGTTGCGCGCCCGGGACATCAGCGCCGTCTACCGGTACCTTCGCCGGCACGGTCATTCCCAGCGCGAGATCGCCGCCAGGACCGGACAGGCCCTGTCCGAGGTCTCGGAGATCCTCAAAGGCCGCGCGGTCGCGTCCTACGACGTCTTGTCACACGTGGCCGACAGGCTGGACATTCCCCGCGGCTACATGGGGCTGGCCTACGAGCCGTCTTCCCCGGACGAACTCGAGTCCCCCGCTGGTCCACGGCTTGCGCTGATCGACCCGAAGAGCCCGGGGCGGCCGCACGCGTTCGTGTCCGCGTTCCGAGGCCTCGTCAACAGCTCGGGCCTGAGCATCGACGAGCTGGTCGAGCGCACCAGGCTGGATCGGGTGACGGTGCGGACGGTCGTCGAAGGGAGCGCACTGCCGCCGATGACGGAAATGTTGGTCATCGCCGAAGCCTGCGGCGCCAACCCGGATGCCTGGCGGCGGCAGCTGCTCGATGCCGAGACGGCGGAAGCCGAGTACACGCGCATGGCACTGCTACCCGAACCTCGACGGCAGAGGGTTCTCTCCGCCTTGCTCGAACGCGGTGTCCAGAGGCAATTCCCCGCGGGGGGAAAGCTGTACACCGAGGGGACGTCGGGCGGCTCGGTGTGGCTGGTCGTTTCCGGCTGGGTGCGGTCGTCGACGGTGTCGTGGCAGGGACACGAAACGGACACCAGCTTCACGGGCGCCCGGGAGCTGGTGGGCCTGGAGGCCGCGCTCGGCGCGGCCGGGTACGCCCGCACGGCGACCGCCCTGTCCACGGTCGTCTGCCGGCAGATTCCGGTGACCTCGTTCACGGCGCTCCTGCGCGCTACTCCCGATCTCGGCATCTTCGCGGCCCAGCAGCTGGTCAACCAATATCAGGCCCTCAGCGACCAGTGGGTCGACGCGCAACGGCTCGACGTATCCAGCCGGGTCGCGGCGCACCTGCTGAGGCTGGCCGCCTTGGATCCGGCGTTCGACGAAGCTGCCGACAGCGCGACGATTCCGGTTCCCCTCGCCCAGGACGACATCGCTCGCGCGGTCGGGGCCAGTCGCAGGTCCGTTGCGCGCATCCTCGCGGTCCTGCGAGATCGCGGAATCATCTCCACCGGCTACCGGAAACTGGTCATCGAGAAGATCGCCACGCTGCGAGAGCTGGCCGCGAGGGCCTGAAGCGAAGATCGCTGCGGTGCTCTGGCACCCTTCTGACCCTTCCCGAAAAGGTTCTCGATCAGTCAAGATGGGAGCCGCAAGGCTGCCGTGCGCCGTCCTGAGTCTGCAAGCTCGCCGTGGCAGTGCACCCCAGCCCTGCGGTATCGGCTCATCCGGATCACAGAGCGGAAAGGGAACGGGCGCATGACCCTCGGTTTACGCGCTTTTCGGCGCGCCTGCATGCACTGGTGGTGGTGGCTGCGGGAACACGGCATCGTCGGGCTGGCCGGCACGGCGACGCTGTTGGTCGTCACCGGCATGGTCGTCTCCAGCGTCACCGGCACGCCGGTGACGCTGGTCTGGGCCGGTGAGATCGCGGCGGTGAAAACCGCTCTGGCCGTCAACCGGTACGTCGTCGGAACGGCCCGGCGCCGGCGCCTGAGGTAACCACGCCGGATTCGCGCTCGTGGTGGACTGCGTTGCGTTCCACCACGAGTGCCTCCGTCGCACCGTCGTCCGGTAGCCGGCGAGCGGGACCGGAAAAGGAAATCGGCCCTCCGCTGCAACGGAAGGCCGATGGTTCCCGCGCTCATCCGGATCAGCAGACAAGTCGGGCGCGCGCGGCTCTCGCCGTCGCACGTCTCGTATTAGCTGTGTTCGCGACGCAGAATCCGATGCCCGCTGGCTCAAACCCTCGAAATCTGACGAGATCTGACGGGGGGCACCCTGCCGTCTGACGTGATCTGACGACCGCCGCGGGGGAGCTGACCTGGGGCTGACGGCCCGGGCCGTTGCGCTTCCCGGGGTCGGCGCTATACGGTTGGCTTGAACTAGAACACGTTACAGTTCTAGTGGCCGGTCGTAGCGAGGAGCGGACATGGCGAAAAGGGCGGCGCGCGGCGACGAGGCCGACTACGTCGTCGTCGGGTCGGGGAGCTCGGGTGCGGCGATCGCGGGGCGGCTGGCGCAGGCCGGGGCCAGCGTGATCGTCCTCGAAGCCGGGAAGAGCGACGAGCAGCTGCTCGTCAAGAAACCCGGGCTCGTCGGACCGATGCACGCCGTGCCGCAGCTCAAGAAACCGCTCGACTGGGGCTTCTACGGGGTCCCGCAGAAACACGTTCTCGATCGGCGGATGCCGGTGCCGCGCGGGCGGGTCGTCGGCGGCTCCAGCTCCATCAACGGCATGGTCTACGTCCGCGGCAACCGCGCCAACTTCGACTCCTGGGCCGCCGAGGGCAACGAGGGCTGGGACGCCGACAGCGTCAACGCCGCCTACAAGCGCATGGAGGACTTCGAAGACGGCGAAAACGCCTTCCGCGGCGCCGGCGGCCCGATCCGGGTCACCCGCGCGAAGAACCCCCAAGAGGGCTCGCTGCAGTTCGTCGACGCCACCGCCGACGCGCTCGGCTGCAAGATCCTCGACGACTACAACGCCGAGTCCCAAGAGGGCGTCAGCCGGATGCAGCAGAACGCCGCCGACGGCCTGCGCTACAGCGCCTCGCGCGGCTACCTCCACCACCTCGCGCCCCCGACGCTGCAACTGCAGGACCGGGTGCTGGTCGAGAAGGTGCTGATCGAGAACGGCCGCGCCGTCGGCGTCGAGGTCCTCGACCGCGGCCGCCGGCGCACCGTCCGGGCCGGCCAAGAGGTCATCCTCTCCGCCGGCGTCATCGGGTCCGCGCAGCTGCTCATGCTGTCCGGCATCGGCCACGCCGAACACCTCCGGGAACAGGGCATCGACGTCGTCGCCGACCTGCCCGTCGGCGACAACATGCACGACCACATGTTCCACGCCCTGACGTTCCACGTCTCGACCAG
Source organism: Amycolatopsis sp. NPDC004772 (assembly GCF_053601215.1). Lineage (NCBI taxonomy): Bacteria > Bacillati > Actinomycetota > Actinomycetes > Pseudonocardiales > Pseudonocardiaceae > Amycolatopsis > Amycolatopsis sp. NPDC004772. The sequence goes on along the minus strand of NZ_JBSGBK010000022.1, from coordinate 41,636 downwards.
CAAGAACAAGGGCACGGCACCGTACTTCGCCCGCGGGCTGGCCCGGGAGCTGCTCCGCCCCGGCACGACGTTCCTGGCGAACTCGGTCTTCGAGGCGGTCGCCTTCCTCCGCACCTCGCAGGCCGGCGCCGTCCCGGACCTGCAGCTGCACCTGCTGCCGTGGGCGTACGTGTCGCCCAACCAGGACGCGCCGATCCGGCACGACGTCGACAAGCGCCCCGCGCTCACCGTGCTGACCACGCTCATCTACCCGAAGAGCCGCGGCACACTGCGGCTCGCCTCGGCCGACCCCGCCGCGGCGCCGCTCATCGACTTCCAGTACCTGTCCGACCCGGCCGACCTCGAACTGCTCGGCGAAGGCTCGGAAATGGTGCGCGAGATCTTCGCGTCCAAGGCGTTCAAGGGCGCGGTCAAGGAGGAGATCCACCCCGGCAAGAACCTCAAGGGCCAGGAACTGCGCGACGCGATCCTCAACCGCGCCACGTCGGTCTACCACGGCGTCGGCACCTGCCGGATGGGCGTCGACGAGCTCGCCGTCGTCGGTCCCGACCTGCGCGTGCGCGGCGTCGAGGGCCTGCGGGTCTGCGACGCCTCGATCATGCCGTCGATCACCGGCGGCAACACCAACGCGCCCTGCATCATGATCGGGGAAATGGGCGCCCAGCTCGTGCTCGGGAGCCGGTCATGACGCTCACGCCGCTCGGACTCACCCGTCCCGCTTCGATCACCGAAGCGTTCCTGGCCCAGCTCGTGGCCCGGGTGCCCGGCTCGGCCGGCGCGACCTGGAAGCTCACCGAGGTTTACACCGGCGACGTGCTCGTCGAGCTGCCGCAGTCGACGCCGGAAGACATCGAGCAGGCGTTCACCGTCGCGCGCGAGGCCCAGCGGAAGTGGGCGGCCACACCGGTCAAGGACCGGCTGGCGGTGTTCCGGCGGGCGCACGCGCTGTTCGTCGAGCGGGCGCGGACCGTCGCCGACATGATCCAGGTCGAGAGCGGCAAGAACCGGCGGATGGCGATCGAGGAGACCTGCGACCCGCCGATGGTGATGAGCCACTACCTGAAGCGGGCGGCCCGGCTGCTGGCGCCGACCAAGCGCGGCGGGCCGGTGCCGCTGCTGACGACGTCGACCGAAGTCCGGCTGCCCAAGGGGGTCGTCGGCATCATCGCGCCGTGGAACTTCCCGTTCGCCACCGGCGTTTCCGACGCCGTGCCGGCGCTGATGGCGGGCAACGCGGTCGTGTTGAAACCGGACAACAAGACGGCGCTTTCGCCGCTCTACGGCGTCCGGCTGCTGGAGGAAGCGGGCCTGCCGGAAGGGCTGTTTCAGGTGGTCTGCGGCGAGGGACCTGACGTCGGCCCCACGCTGATCGACCACGCCGACTACGTCATGTTCACCGGTTCGACGGCCACCGGCCGGGTGATCGGCGAACGGGCGGGCCGCAACCTGATCGGCTGCTGCCTGGAGCTCGGCGGCAAGAACCCGATGCTCGTCCTCCCGGACGCCGACATCGCCGAAGCCGTGCAGGGCGCGATCTTCGGCGCGTTCGGCAACACCGGCCAGATTTGCATGCACATCGAGCGGATCTACCTGCCGGAGTCCCGCTACGACGAGTTCAAGACGGCGTTCGTCGCGGCGGCCTCGGCCCTCGACGTCCGCGCGGCCTACGACTTCGGCCCGGACATGGGCTCGCTGGTCTCGCCCGACCACATGCGCCGCGTCAAGTCCCATGTGGACGATGCGGTCGCCAAGGGCGCCACCGTGCTGTGCGGCGGCAAGCCGCGCCCCGACCTCGGCCCCGCCTTCTTCGAGCCGACGATCCTCGAGGGCGTCACCCCGGACATGGTCTGCGGTGTCACGGAGACGTTCGGCCCGGTGGTGGCGCTGCACAAGTACCGCACGGTCGACGAAGCGGTGGCGCTGGCCAACGACACGGACTACGGGCTGAACGCGTCCGTGTGGAGCACCGACGTCGCGGCGGCACGCGCGGTGGCGGCCCGGATCGAGTCCGGCAACGTGAACGTGAACGACGTCCTCGCGACGGCTTACGCGGCCAAGGGGACGCCGTCCGGCGGGGTGAAGAACTCCGGCGTCGGGGCCCGCCACGGGGACCAGGGGCTGCTGAAGTACACGGACGTGCAGAACCTGGCCGTGCTGAAGAAGCAGGTCATGGGGCCCCGGCCGGGGCAGGGGTACGAAAAGTACGTCGAGAGCATGCTTTCCGGCCTGAAGCTGATGCGGAAACTGCGGATCAGGTAGCGCTCGAGGCCGCTCAGCCGTCGACCAGCAGCCCTCGCAACGGTCCCTGCAGCCGGGCCGCGCGGCGCGAGGCGCCGGGCAGCAGGACGAGCCGGTGGGTCCGGCGCTCGCCGCGGCGTTCCCGCTCGGCCTGCTCCTCGGCCAGCGGCCGCCAGAGGTTGTCGACGACGTCCGCGGGATTTCTCCCTTCGAGCTCCGAGACCGGCCGCCCGAGGTGTTCGGCCCACAGCCGCAACCTCGTCGTGCGGACCACCTCGGGGTCGTCGGTGGCGATGTTGACCTCGGTGTCGTTGAACAGCGAGTGCTCGTTGAGGTTGGCGGACCCGACCGTCAGCCACGAGTCGTCCACGATGCCGAGCTTGGCGTGGACGTACACCGGCGCCGACTCGTCGCCGTCGTGGGCGCTGATGGTCGTGGCGAGCAGGCGGCGGTGGCCGTCGTCGGCGTCGAGCAGCCGGCCCAGCTGGCCGCGGGTGGTGTCCGAGCCGTTGCTCGGCTTGCGCGGCAGCAGCAGGACCACCCGGAAGTCCTCGTGCGGCGGGTGGCGGAGCTTGTCGAGCAGCACCTCGGTGATCTCCGGCGACCACAGGAACTGGTTCTCCAGGTAGACGAGCCGGTGCGCCGACCGCAGCGCGCGCAGGTAGCCGTCGAGGACGGTGAACTCGCCCTTCGGCAGGAAGTCGTAGGTGTCGTTCGGGACGGTCCGCAGCAGCTGGACGCGGCTGCTGCCCGCCGGCCCCGGCACCGCGGGCGCCGGCAGGTCCTCGCCGGCGACCTCGACCCACCGCCGCCGGAAGTGCTCGGCGACGTCGGCGACCACCGGGCCGTCGAGCCGCGCCATCAGGTCGTGCCACCCGATCGGCCGCGGCGGGTGGTCCGGGCTGTCGTGCCGATCGCCTTCCAGCGCGGTGAGGTCGACCCCGCCGACGAAGGCGACGACGTCGTCGACGATCACCAGCTTCTCGTGGTGGCAGTGCAGGGTCCGCTCGCGGGCGTCGAGGACACAGCGGACGTCGGTGCCCTCGGTGAACTTCCGCTGCTCGGAGCGAGCCAGCTTCCGCGACGGCTGGAAGGCGGGAAAGGGCGGCCCCGCCCACAGCAGGACGCGAACCCGGACACCCCGCCCGGCGGCCTCGGCGAGCAGTTCCCGCAGGGTGGGCGAGCCGGGCTCCCGCGTCAGCCGGAAGTCGGCGCTGGCGTGCCAATTGGCGAGGTGCACGTGCGATTTCGCGCTCCGGATGGCCTCGGCGACGGCGGGCAGCGATTCTTCCCCGTCGATGAGCACCTCGACGCGGTTTCCGTCGCGCACCGGGGCCCGGCCGCCGAGGGGGTCGTCCGAGCCGCCCGCGAGCACGTCGCCCCAGCCGAGCCCTCGCAGGCGCCGCCGGTGGTGGGCGCACAGGACGCTCTCGAGCCCGTCGCCGAGCCGCTCGTCCACCTTGTCCACGAAAGAGTGAAAAGTTCTCACCCGTCCTATGTCACTACAGATCGGCCCGGCTCGCCGTGCAGTAACGGTGAGTGATGCGCTCGCGACTCGACTTTCATGGAGCCTTTGGTGCTGAAGGTGGGCACGGCGGTCGTGAGCTCCGCCGTGAAGTCGTGGCTCACCAGCAGGAAGGGGGAGCGTGAGCGGGAAAGCTCACTGGCGGAGCTGGTGCAGGCACGCATGGGCGGCGGCTTTTCCCGCCGTCGCTTCGACCGGGAGATCGAAGCACTGGTCGACGTGGTGTCCGAGCGGCTCTTGCTGGTGTCCCGGCAGGAGGTCCCGGACCTCGACGACGGGGAGCGGTCGGCGGCGCTGGCGGAAGTCGCGGCGGCCTTCGAGCGAGCGGATCTGGCCGACGCCGACTTGTTCGAGGTCGACGTCGATCCGGCCAAGCTCGCCCGCCGCCTTCGCGCCAGTCTGCCGGACGCGGCTGAACGCGCCGGTCTCAGCGAGGCCGCGACGTGGTTCCACCGCCGGGTCCTCGACGAGTGCTGCGGCTACTACGTCCGTCTCGTCGTGCACCTGACGCCGTTCGCGGCCAGGGCCGGGGCCGAGCTGCTCGGCCGGGTGTCGGGCCTGGCCGAACAGCTCGAACGCGTCCTCAACCGGCTGCCGGCGCCATCCTTGATGGCGCCCGACGGCACCGCCTCGGACGCGGCGTTCCGGTCCCGGTACCTGCGCCAGATCAGTGAGACGCTGGACGACCTCGAGCTGTTCGGGGTGGATACCCGCAGCTACCGTCCGCGGACCACGTTGAGCGTCGCCTACGTGAGCCTGACCGTCCGCGGCACCGGCGCGGATTCCCGCGGGCCCGCCCACGAGATGCTCTCGTGGCGGGGCGATGCGATGCGCAGCCAGGACGGGTCCGTCCGTGCCGAGCGAGCACTGGCGAAGGCCGACCGCATCCTGATCCGCGGTGAAGCCGGCTCGGGCAAGTCGACGCTGCTGCGCTGGCTCGCGGTCAACGCCGCACGGGGGACGTTCCGCGACGAGCTGGCCGGCCTGAACGGGTACGTCCCGTTCCTGATCAAGCTGCGCAGCTACTCCGGCCGGAGGCTGCCTTCACCGGAGGAGTACCTCGACGGGACGGCGCAAGCGCTGACCGCGTTGATGCCGTCGGCCTGGGCCCACCGTCAGCTGGCCTCGGGGCGCGCGCTCGTGCTCGTCGACGGCGTCGACGAACTCACCGCCGACGAGCGAGGCGCGGTGAGAGGGTGGCTGAAGGATCTGTGCCAGGCGTTTCCCGCGACCAGGCTCGTCCTCACGTCCCGGCCGGCCGCGGCCACCGAGACGTGGCTGAGTGCGGACGGGTTCAGCTCCGCCTGGATCGAGCACATGAGCCAGGCCGACGTCCGCGCTCTCGTCCGTCACTGGCACAAGGCGGTGCGCGATGCGGGGAGCATGCCGTGTGCCGAAGAGGACCTTCCCCGGTACGAAGGTGTCCTGCTCAGCCGCCTGGACGGCAACGCCCACCTGAGGGCCCTCGCGACGACACCACTGCTGTGCGCCATGTTGTGCGCTCTGAACCTCGACCGTGCGTCGTTCCTCCCGCGCAACCGGCTCGAGCTCTACGTCACCGCGCTCGCCATGCTGCTGGAACGCCGCGACGTCGAGCGGCGCATCCCCGCTTCGCTGAAGATCGATGACCGGGAAAGCCGTCAGCTGCTCCGGCACCTGGCTTGGCGGCTGTCGGTGAACGGCCGGTCGGAGCTGGGCCGGGACGAGGCCATCAGGCGCCTCGTCGAACGGCTCGCGACCATGCCGCGGGACGAGCACGACGCCGAGCAGGTGCTCGAACACCTCGTGCAGCGAAGCGGGATCGTCCGTGAGCCGACGCCGGGCCGGATCGACTTCGTGCACCGCACGTTCCAGGAGTTCCTGACCGCGGAGGAGGCCGCGGACCAGGGGGACGTCGGGTTGCTGGTGCAGAACGCGCACCTGGACCAGTGGCGGGACATCGTCGTGATGGCCGCGGGCCTGGCCAACGCACCGTTGCGTGAGCAGCTGTTCAAGGGGCTGTTCGACCGGGCCGATGCGGAGCCGAGAACGCGCCGGAAGCTCCGCCTCCTCGCTGCTGCGGCGACCGAGTCGGCGCCTGCCTTGACGGTGGAGCTCGCCGAACGCATGGAGCTGGCGCTGGCCGCGCTGATTCCGCCGCGGGGGAAGTCCGAAGCCCGGTCCCTTGCCGCCGGCGGCGAAGTCCTGCTGCCAAGGCTTCTTGATACGCCCGCCGACCTTTCGGAGGCCGCGGCGGCGGCGACGGTGCGGACGGCGGCGTTGATCAACGGCCCGGAAGCGTGGCCGGTGCTGGAGAGGTTCAGCCGCGATCCGCGGCCGGGGGTGCAGAAGGAACTGATCGCGGCTTGGCGGTACTTCGATCCGGACGAGTACGCCGCGCGGGTCCTCGCCGATGCACCCTTGCTGGATGGGCATTTGTCGATCGAGGATCAGGCACTCTTGCCTGCGGTCCCCAGGCTGCGCCACCTGAGCGACCTGAGCATCGACCTTCGCGACATCACGGATCTGCAAGCGTTGGTGCGGCTTCCGTGCTTGCGCACGGTCCGCCTTACCGGCGACTTCGAAGATCTTGTTCCGCTGACACGGTGCCCGGAGTTGGAATTGTTGTTGCTGGCGCCTCGTAGCGGTGTCGATCACCGGGTCCTTCGTGGTATCCCCGGCCTCCGGCACTTGTACTTGTATTCCCAAGCCGGGTCTCTGCCGAATCTCGAGGTCTTCCGATCCATGACGAGTCTGGTCTCGTTGGGCATGGAAATCGGTGAGGAGGTCGAGGATCTCTCCCCACTCGGCGATCTGCGGGGCTTGACCCAGTTGAGTCTCTATTGCTATCCGGACGGGGCCGATTTCGGCTTCCTCGGCAACCTGCCTGTTCTCGGACGGTTGGAGCTGGGCCGTACTCCCGACGGAGCCCGGCTGGGCGTCCGGGGTGGCTTGCGCCAACTGGCCACAGAAGCTCCCGGGATCGCTGGTCTGGGATTACTGTACGTCCGTCCGATCGACGAAGTCGGCGAAATAGCTCGCTTCTCTGCCTTGGAATTCCTGTCCATCCGATATTGCCAGGTCGAAGACTTCACTCCGCTCGCCGCCGTCGGCGGCCTGCATACCCTGCAGATCGCCACGCCGGTCGATCCGGGCCAGCTGGCGCAGATCGCCCAGATGCCCCAGCTGACCACGTTGGAGATCTTGTCGAATTTCGAAGACCGGCGGGACATCGACCTCTCCGGACTGGGCGATGCCAAGCTGACCGTCCGGGCCTACGCCGACCGGCACCGGATCGTCGGCGCGGGTCCGAGGATCCAGGTGAAGTGGATCTGAGGCATCGTTGTCAGAGGTCGAGCACCAGGCGCGGTGAACACGCCCGCGACACGCACAGCATCATCACCTCGTTCTCCAGGCGCTCGTCCGCCGTCAGCACCGAGTCCCGGTGGTCCGGCTCGCCGCCCAGCACGCCCGTTTCGCAGGTTCCGCACGTTCCCTCCCGGCACGACGACAGCACCATGACCCCCGCCTCCTCCACGACCTCGATGATCGACCGGTCCGCCGGCACCGGCAGCACCCGGCCCGAGCTCGCCAGCTCGACCTCGAACGCCGTCCGCTCACCGAGGTCCGAACTCGCGGTGAAGCGCTCGACGTGCAGGTCGGCCGGCTTCAGGGCCTCCACCGCCGCCAGCAGGGGCTCCGGGCCGCAGCAGTACACCGCCGTGCCCGCACGGACATCGGTGAGCAGGGAAGGGAGGTCCAGGAGGCCGTGTTCGTCCTGGGGGCGGAACGACACCCGGTCGCCGTGGGCGGCCAGCTCGGTCGTGAAGGCCATCGAGGACAGCGTCCGGCCGCCGTAGACCAGCTGCCAGTCATCGCCCGCGCGGTCCAGCATCGGCAGGATCGGGGTGATGCCGATGCCACCCGCGATGAAGAGGTATCGCGAAGCCTCCACCAAGGCGAAGTGGTTGCGGGGGCCGGAAACCGAAACCCGGTCGCCGGTGGACAGCTTGTCGTGCACGTACGCCGAGCCGCCGCGGCCGTCCGGCTCGCGCAGCACCGCCACGACGTACGCCGTCCTGTCCGCCGGGTTGCCGCACAGCGAGTACTGCCGCACGAAGCCCGGCAGTACCAGGTCGAGGTGGGCTCCCGGCTCCCAGAGCGGCAGTGGCTCCCCGCCGGGAAAACGGAGGGTGAGGGCGACCACGCCGTCGGCGACGTCGTCCTTGCGGTCCACCACCAGTTCGAGCGTCATGAGTGTCCTTCGGGGTGGGCGAGCAGCCAGTCCCACAGCTGCACGGGGTCTTCGAACTCGCGCTCGGCGCCGCAGTGGCAGACCGCGCGCAGCCGGTCGGTGCCGAGCACCCAGTGGATCCGGTGGACGCGGTCGCCGGCCAGCATCGGCCGGTTCACGACGTGACCATCCGTTGAAGCATGCGGCGGGCCGCGAGACCGCCGGTGTCGATGTTGATCGACAACTCCTGGTAACCGTCCGGCTCGGTGGCGATCACTCGTTCGAGCACGTCGAGGGCTTCGACGTCCTGCAGCACCACGGTGCGGTTGTTCTCCGCCAGGAACGCCGAAACACCTTCGTCGTCGAGCGCGAAATCCCGCGCCACAGCCCAGAAGTCGTGCGTCGAGTGCTCGGTTTCGGGCGTGATGGCGTAGACGACCTCGACGTGGAAGGCGTCCGGGTCGGTGCCGTCCGGGTTGGGCACGGACCCGACCGGCGCGATGCGGCTGTGCAGCTTGTACAGGCACGGCGGCGTGTACTCGATGTCCTGCCAGCGCGTGATGCGGCCCTCCAGGCCGGTCGACTTGGCGTAGAAGGGCGGGCACGCCGCGTCGGCCATGTGCCGCGAGACGTAGACGATCCCGCCTTCCTCGTCGACCTCGGTGGTGATCGGCGTTTCGGCCACCTCCGGCGTGCCGATGTAGCCGCCGTGCAGGTAGGTCTCGTGGGACAGGTCCAGCAGGTTGTCCACCAGCAGCGAATACCGCGCCCGCAACGGTTCCATCCCGCGGACGGTGGTGTAGTCCGGCGAGTCGAGCCAGGGCGCCCGCGGGATCGCCGACGCGTCCGCCTTCGCCGGGTCACCGATGAACACCCAGACGAAGGAATCCTGCTCCACCAACGGGTAGTGCGTCAGCCGCGCGGTCCGCGGCACCCGGGTCTGCCCGGGGACGGCCACGCACTTGCCGTCGACGCCGTAGGTGAAGCCGTGGTAGCCGCAGACGACCTGGTCGTCGACCAGCCGGGACGGCGCCTGCGACAACGGGAACCGCCGGTGCACGCACCGGTCGGCCATCGCGGTCACGTTCCCGTCGCGGGTCCGCCAGAACAGGATCGGCTCACCGCAGACGGTGCGGCTGAACAGCTCGGCGCCGATCTCGGAGCCGTAGGCGGCGACGTACCACTGGTCGCGGGGAATGGCGCTCATCAGGTCGTCCTTTCGTGGTGGGCCGGGTCACAGCGTGGAGGAGCGACCCGGCTGCCACGAAGGGCGATTTCATAAGATGGAAAGCGCCCGGGAAATCGCGCGGGCACTGGTCATCACCAGGGGAGCGAGGGCGTGCGGCGCCACGCTCCCGTGCCGGACCACGAGCGACACCGCCGCGACCACCTGCCCCCGCGCGTCGTGGATCGGCGCGCCGACCGAGAGCGCGTCCAGCGTCACCTGGCGCTCGCTGATCGAGAACCCGTGCGTCCGGACGTCGGCCAGCATGTGCCGGAGGCGGTCCGGGTCGGTCACCGTCTCGCTCGTGTACCGCTCGATCGGGCTGCCCAGCACCTCCTCCTGCACGGCGGCCGGCGCGTGGGCGAGCAGGACCAGCCCGACGCCCGTCGCGGTCAGGGCGAACCGGCCGCCGACGCGGGTCAGCACCGGCACCGCCCCGGAGCCCGCGATCCGCTCGATGTACACCACTTCGGCGCCTTCGCGGACCGCGAGCTGGACGTTCTCGCGCGTGATCTGCGAGAGGTCCTCCAGGAACGGCAGGGCGAGTTCCCGCAGGCCCAGCCCGCGCGGCGCGAGCGAGCCCAGTTCCCACAACCGCAGCCCGACCCGGTAGACGCCGGCCTCGTCGCGCTCCAGCGCGCCCCACTCGCAGAACTCGCGCAGCACCCGGTGCGCCGTCGCGGCCGGCAGCCCGGCCCGGCGGGCGACCTCGCTCAGCCGCAGGGCCGGCCGGTCCGGGGAGAACGCCTCCAGGACCCGCAGCGCGCGGCCGAGCACCGGCCCGGTGGCGCCGGGAACGCGACCTCGGTGCGGCACGGCGACCTCCGGCGGATACGCGGGGCTCAGACGTCCACTATGCCCCGCGCGGCCCGGCGCGCCGCCGCGGCGTCCCGGCGCTCCTCGAAGCGGGACGCCTGCGTGTCGAGCCCCTTGAGGAACGTCGCCAGCTCCTCACGGGCGGCCTCGCCGACCGCGCCGAGGCCGGTCAGGTCGAAGACCTTCCAATACCGCAGCAGCGGCTGGACGACGTCGTCGTGGTGGATGCGCAGGTCGTAGATGCCGGCCTTGGCCATCAGCGCGGCCTTGCGCTGGAAGCTCGGGATCACCGCGCCTGGCATCGCGAAGTTCACCACCTCGTCGGTGATCGCGCGCACCATGGCGTCCGGCGAGATCTCCAGCGCCGCCTTGACGAGGTTGCGGTAGAAGACCATGTGGAGGTTCTCGTCCGTGGACACCCGGGACAGCAGCTTTTCCGCTAGAGGGTCCTGGGTGTAGCGGCCGGTGTTGCGGTGCGAGAGCCGGGTCGCGAGCTCCTGGAACGAGACGTACGCGCAGACGTTGAGCAGTGGCTTGTCGTCGGTGTCGTAGCCCGCCTGCATGGTCTCCATCCGCAGGCGCTCCAGCTCGACCGGGTCGACGGCGCGGGTGACCAGCAGGTAGTCGCGGATGCAGATGCCGTGCCGGCCCTCCTCGGCCGTCCACCGGTGCACCCAGGTGCCCCAGGCGCCGTCGCGGCCGAACGCGCGCTCGATTTCGCGGTGGTAGCTGGGGAGGTTGTCCTCGGTGAGCAGGTTGACCTCGAGGGCCGTCCGCGCGATCGGGCTCATCCGGGACTGCTCCGGGTCCCAGGCCTCCCCGCCGAGGTCGGCGAAGTCGCGCCCCTGGCTCCAGGGGACGTACTCGTGCGGCATCCACTCCTGGGCGGCGGCGAGGTGCCGGTTGAGGTTCTCTTCGACCGTGCCTTCCAGTTCGTGCAGCAGGCGGGTGGTTTCGGGAACCGGCATGGGGCAACGTCCTTCCGTACCTACGCGACCGTAACCTACGGTGCCGTAGGAAACGACAACGGACGTAGCCGCCGGGAGGTTCCCGTCAGTGCGTGAACGCGAAGACGTAGTCCTTGAGGATCGGCCCGAAGAAGGTCGTCGAAGTGACCCGCACCACAGCCTCGCCGGGGACACTGCGAGCTTGGGACAGCACTTCGCACCGCGCCGCCGGATCACCCGCCACGACCTTCGTGATCCTCGGTGACGTCCCCGCCGGGACAGCCACGTTGCTGGACGGCGCGCCGGCGTCGAACCCGCCGATCGTCCGCCCGCCGACGACGATCTCGATCGCGAGCGGCCCGTCCGTGGGGATGGCCAGGCCGTTGAACTCCTGCCAGTAGCGCACGCACGTGTCGCGCCAGCTGCCCGCGTCGGCTTCGTGCGCGGCGAGCTTGGCCTTCACCTCGGCGAAGCGCCGGGCGTCGACGTGCCGTTCGAGCGCGTCCCACGCGTGGCGCAGCCACGACACGTAGTGGACGCCGGTCTGGTAGCGGTACACCAGCTCGTCCCAGAAGAGACGGCCGCTGCGCAGCTTCCGGTCCCACGGCACGTGGTGGAACCACATCAGCAGGTTCTCGGGGACGGTGTCGATGTCGCCGTACCGCGCCGCGAGCACCGGGAAGTACTGCGCGGTGAAGCCGCTGCCGGTGGGGGAGCGGTCGTAGCCGAGCCCGGCGTGGTCGGCCTTGTTGTAGTACACCGGGCTCCAGTCGTCCCGCGCCAGGCGCTCGGCGGGGTTGGGGCCGTAGTGGTCGCTGGACCGGAACTGGTGCGCGACGCCGAGCGGGGTCTGGTAGCTCACCAGCGCCTCCCTCGAGCCCATCATCATCGTCAGGATGGTCCGGACGACGAAGTCGCGGTTGCCCCAGGTCAGCCGGACCCAGTCTTCGGCGATGCCGCGGGCGTCGAGGGTCCAGTCCCAGGCCAGGCGGCCGAAGGCGTACAGGTTCGCCTGCGCGAAGTGGTGCCCGGTCAGGTTGTCGGCGTTGCCGAAGTTGGCCACGCCGACGATCGCGCTGTCCGGATGCCCCTGGGCAGTGCCGTCCACGACGTGGCCGACCAGCCGCCGGGCCAGCAGCCGGCCGTCCGCCCCGGTGGCGTGGGTGTCGGACTTCAGCACCTCTTCCCACAGCGGGCCGAGGTAGCACAGCATCGTGTTCTGCCCGGTGTACTCCTGGGTGATCTGCAGTTCGATGGCCTGGTTGGTGTGTTCCATCCGGCCGAAGAGCGGGTTCGCCGGCTCCCGGGCCTGGTAGTCGAGCGGGCCGTTCTTGGTCTGCAGGAACACGTTCTCGGCGAACCGGCCGGTCGTCCCGTCGGGCTGGGGCTCCTCGTCGATGGGGCCGAACTCCAGGTAGGCGCGCTTCAGCCGGTCGGCGTCGACGTCGGCGTTGTAGACGAACGTCCGCCAGAAGATCCGCATCCCGAGCGGCGCCACCGCCGCCGCCATCCCGTTGGCGCCGTCCCCGTGGTCGTAGCCCAGGTCTTGGGGACCCGGCTGGCCTTCGGAGTTCGCCTTGACGGTGAACCCCATGAAGTCGGGGATGGCCGCCTGCAGCTGCCGGGCCCGGCGGGTCCACCAGTCCCGGAACTTCGCGCTGTAGGGATCGAGTTCTTCGCGGGTGAGGGTGTCGGGCGCGAACCGGGCGTCCGTCGGTGCCGCGTAGTTGATGGACACGGCCAGCCGGATGCCGTACGGGCGCAGCGCGTCCGCCAGGGCCGCTTCCTGCTCGATGGCGGCCGGGGTGAGGTAGAAGCTGTTGGCGTTGACGTTGTTGATCGTGATGCCGTTGATGCCGAGGGACGCCATCGCCCGCGCGGCCACGAGGTACCGGTCGAGGACCACCGGCAGGTTCAGCGCGGCCGACGCACCGGTGGCGGTGAAGTCGAACATCGCCCCGTTCTCGCCGTTCAGCCCACCGGTGCCCGCCGGGTTGTTGCCGGCGTAGAGGCGCTCGGTCTCCCAATAGTTCAGGTACCGGTGATTGATCCGGGGCACCGACGAGACGTCCAGGCCGGTGACGGACTGCTGCGCCTGGAGACGCCGGAGGAAGGCGAAAGTCCCGTACAGCGCGGCGAGATCGGTGTTGCCGGCGATGACGATCGACCGGTGCCCGCCCCGGGACAGCGAGCGGATGAGGTAGCCGTCGTCGCCGAGCCTCGCCAGGTCGCGGGCGGGCACGAGCCGGCGCACCCACGGCGAGCTGTCCGGGGTGCCGACGACCACCGCGCGGTCGGGGAACCCGTCCCGCACCGGCACGGGCCGCCCCAGCAGCCCGCCGAGGCCCCGCACGAGTTCGTCCCGCGCCGCGGCCAGGGTGCTCCGCACCAGGTGCTCGGTGGAGCCGGGGGCCATGCTCAGGTTCGCCGTGTGGCGGTGGACCGGCGTCCGGTCGGCGTTCTCGACGACGATCGCGCCGAGGGCGACCTGGTACCGGGCGAGGAGGCCGGGGTCGGCGACCGGCTCGTAGCGCAGCCACAGGTCCGAGCCGTCGTAGTCGCCCGGGAAGGTGCCCTGCGGACTCGCTTGCGCCGGACCGGCACCGAACATCGAGGTGGCCACGGCAGCGCCGCTGCCGATCAGGAAGGAACGCCGGCGCAACCGGCTCTGCTCGTTCTCGTCGCTGGAAGACACCGTGCCCCCATCGTGTTCACGAGTATTTAGTTCGCTTCTCGCACTATTGCGGGCGTGGTCCGCGGTGTCAAGAATTGGCGATATAGCTGGATTTTCCGAAAGTTTCGGCGTGTCGGCAGGCCGTGCTCCGGCCCGGCCGACCGCCCGTGTCAGACTTCGCGGCGATGCCCACCCCAGCCGATCTCGCCGACCTGCTCGACTGCGAGCACCGCAGCATCCTCGTCCAGGCGCTGGCCGCGGGCCTGCCGGGCGCGCCGCGGCCCGCGCCCGCCGAACCGGATCCGCGCCGCGGGCACGCCCCGGCGATGCTCGCCGCGTTCCGCGCCGCCGGACGCGAGGTCGCCGAGATCGACGTCCAGGACACCGCGCTCGCCGCGAAGGCGACGGAGGAGGCGCTGCGGTCCGGGGTCCCGGTGATCCACCGGGCCGTCTTCGCCGACGGCGCATTCTCGGCGCAGGCCGACTTCCTGGTCCGCGACGGCGACGGCCGCTACGAGGTCCACGACGCGCAGCCGGTCCGGCAGGCGACACCCGCCGCGGTCGTCCGGCTGACGGCGTGCGCCGACGCGGTGCGCCGCGCCGGCTGGCCGGCCGGGCCGCACCTGCACCTGCGGCTGACCGGCGGCGGCACCCGGACCCTGCGCGTCGAGGACTTCCGGCCCCTGGTCGACCGGCTGCGGACCCGGCTGGCGGGCCGGCCGCCGCGGCTGCCGGTGCCGCTGTGGGCCGACGAACGCCCGGCCTGCGCCGGGTGCGGGTTCGCCCAGCACTGCACGTCCGCGCGGGAAGCCGACCGGGACCTTTCGCTGGTCGCCGGGATGCGCGGCGACCAGCGCCGCAAGCTGGTCGCCGCCGGGCTCGGCTCGATCGACGCGCTCGCCGCCGCCGGCCCGGACGACCGGCCGCGGGACCTGTCCGCGACGGCGTTCGCGACCCTGCGCGCCCAGGCCGCGCTGCAGGTCCGGCAGGACACCACCGGCGAGGTCGCCTACGAGATCGTCGACGCCGGGGAGCTGGCCGCCCTGCCCGCCGCGGCGCCGGGCGACGTCTTCGTCGACCTGGCCGGCGACCCGCACGCCCTCGCCGGCGAAGGGCTGGAATACCTCTTCGGCGCTTTCGGCGACCGGCAGTTCACGCCGTTCTGGGCGCACAGCCGCGCCCAGGAGCGGCGGGCGTTCGAGGAATTCGTCGACTTCGCCGCCGCGCGCGTCGCCGAGCACCCGGGCTCGCACGTCTACCACTACGCGCCGTACGAGGTCACCGCGATCAAGCGGCTCGCGGCGGTGCACGGCACCCGCGAGGAAACCGTCGACCACCTGCTGCGCAGCGGCGCGGTCGTGGACCTGCACGCGGTCGTGCGCAAGGCGCTGCGCGTGTCGCAGCGGTCGTACTCGATCCGCCACCTCGAGCCGCTCTACCAGCCCGGCGCCCGCGCGAAGACCGCCGTGTCCGACGTCGAGGCGTACGAGGAGTACCTGGCGCTCGCGCAGTCCGGCGAGCCGGAACGCGCCGACGAGGTCCTGCGCCGCATCGGCGAGAACACCGAGGACGACTGCGTTTCCGCGCAGCGGCTGTTCGAGTTCCTGCACCGCGTCCGCGCCGACGCGGGCATCGAGGTCCCGGAGCCGGCGGAGGAATCCGCCGAAGACGCGCTGCTGCGGGCGGCCGAGGAGGACGTCGCCGCCGAGCGGCGGGCCGAACGGGCCGCGCAGCTGGCCGCGCTGGTCGACCCGTTGCTCGACGGGCTGCCGGACGACCCGGCCCGCTTCACCGCCGACGAACGGGCCCGCGCGCTGCTGGCGGCGTCGGTCGGCTACCACCGCCGGGAGACGAACCCGGCCTGGTGGGAGTACTTCCGCCAGCTCGCCGCCCCGCTCGGCGACCTCGAG
Organism: Amycolatopsis sp. NPDC004772; assembly: GCF_053601215.1. Lineage (NCBI taxonomy): Bacteria > Bacillati > Actinomycetota > Actinomycetes > Pseudonocardiales > Pseudonocardiaceae > Amycolatopsis > Amycolatopsis sp. NPDC004772. Next base: position 26,088 of record NZ_JBSGBK010000022.1, on the reverse strand, counting down.
GTGGACACCGCCTGCGCGGTGCCGGTCGCGCTGGAGGCGGGGGAGTGGGTGCCTCCGGCCGGGCGGGCGCGCACCGCGAAGCGGACGTTGCAGCTGGCCTGCGACCCGGACCGGCCGCACCCGTTCGCACCCGGCGACGACGTGCGGCTGCGCTACGGCGACACCGCCCGCGACGCCAAGGTCGTCGCCGCGTCGGCCGTGGAGCTCACCCTGGAGGAGAGCTGCCCGCCGGACGCGACCACGAACGACCGGCCGAGCGCGGTGCTGCCGGGCAGCCCGGTGCGGCCCTCACCCAAGGACGAGGCCGTTGCCGACCTCGCGCGCCTGGTCGTCGACACGGTCCCGGAACTGCCGCGGCACCCCGGCGTCGACCTGCTCCGGCGGACCCCGCCGCGGCTGCGGGGCGGGGCGGCGCTGCCGTCGCCGGGCGAGGACCTGGTGGCCACGGTGATCGAGGCGGTCGACGCGCTCGACGGGTCGGCGCTGGCCGTCCAGGGGCCGCCAGGGGCCGGTAAGACCTATCTCGCCGGTCGGCTGATCGCCCGGCTGGTGCGGGCCGGGCGGACGGTCGCGGTCACCTCGACCAGCCACAAGGCCGTGGAAAACGTGCTGAGCGCGGCCAAGAAGAGCGCGCCGGAGCTGCCGTGCGCCAAGCGCGCGAAGAAGACGCCGGACCCCGCCGCGCCCTGGGACCAGCCGAAGAGCAACCCCGCGCTGGTGAAGTGGCGCGAGGAGCACGACACCGGGCACCTGGTCGGCGGCACGGCATGGACGTTCGCCAACGCGGCGGTCCGCGAAGAACCCTTCGACCTGCTGATCATCGACGAGGCCGGCCAGTTCGCCCTGGCCGACGCGCTCGCGGTGTCGATGTGCGCCCGCAACGTCCTGCTGCTGGGCGACCCGCAGCAGCTGCCCCAGGTGGTGCAGGGCACGCACCCGGCGGGCGCCGAAGCCTCCGCGCTGGGCCACCTGATCGGCGAGGCCGACATCATGCCGGCGGCGCTGGGGTACTTCCTCGACGAGACCCGCCGCATGCACCCGGCCGTGTGCGAACCGGTGTCGAACCTGTCCTACGCCGGGCGGCTGCACGCCCACCCGTCGGCCGCGGACCGCGCCCTGGACGGCGTCGCCGCCGGGCTGTACCTGAGCGAAGTGGACCACCTCGGCAACACGACCCGTTCGGTGGAGGAAGCCGCCGAAGTCGTCCGGCTGGTGTCCGAAGTGCACGGTCGCATGTGGACCGACCACGGCCCGGCGCGGCCGCTGGGCGACCACGACATCCTGGTCGTCGCGCCCTACAACCTGCAGGCGCGCACGGTGAGCCGGGCGCTGGAGGACGCCGGGTTCCCCGGGGTCCGGGTGGGCACGGTGGACCGGTTCCAGGGCCAGGAGGCCCCGGTGGTGATCGCGACGATGACGTCGTCGTCGGCGGTCGACCTGCCGCGCGGGCTGGACTTCCTGCTGTCGCGGAACCGGCTGAACGTGGCGTTGTCCCGCGCGCAGGCGCTGGCGGTCCTGGTGTGTTCGCCGCGGCTCGTGGAGGCCGACATCCGGACGGTGGACCAGATGCGCCTGGTCGCGGGCATGATCGGCCTGATGACCGCGGCACGGCCCTGGCCGGCGGGTCAGCTGGGCGGTTCGACCTCGCCGGCGTCCTCGTCGACGTCCTGAGAGCCGGGCTGCTTCCGGTCGGATTCGGGGATTTCGACGTCGAGGTCCAGTTCGGGAGTGCCGGGCGGGGCCGGCACGTCGGGGGTCAGGGGGCGGTTCTCGGATTCGGTCATGGCCGGCGGTTACCCGGGTTGCCGGTGATCAAGCCTCACGCCGGGTTGCGCGGCTTCGCCGGGTCCTCGCCCGCGAGTTCGGCCGGCGCCAGGTCGTCGAGGGGCTGCCAGCGGAACACCCCGGCACCCTGGGCGTAGGCGAGGTGCCCGCCGAGCGCGCCGCCCGTGCCCGTCGCCGCCAGGCCCAGGAGGCTGAGGAGCCGTCCGCCGCGGCCGCGTCGGCGGGCCAGGTAGGACGCGCCGAACAGCGCCGCCGCCGTCGCGTTGGCGGCCGCGTGGATCAGCCCGACCCGGCGTTGCCGCACGTCCAGGCCGGTGTAGTCGGCCAGGCCGAGCACGACCGCCGCCGGGACGGTCAGCAGGCCGGTCGCGATCAGGCGGCGGGCGGCGTCGCGGCCGTCCGGGAGCAGGTCGAACACCGCCGAGCACAGCCAGGCGCCGATCGGGACCGTCACCACCAGCGGGTGCAGCGGGTGCCCCAGGGCGTGGCCGCGCAACTGGCGCGTCACGCCGCTTTCGCCGTTGAGCAGCCGCTGGAGTCCGGTCGCCGGGCCGTCGAGCGCCTCGGCGTCTTCGGCCTTCCGCAGGACTCGGTGCGCCCAAGCGGGCCGGGCGTGACCATCGCGCGTGGGATCCATACCGCTGCGGCTACCCCGCCGCGCGCCGGTCAACCGTGGCGGCGCGCCGCGGTGAGCAGGTCGCCCGGCCGGGCCAGCGTGCCGAGCAGCCGGGTGACCGCGCTGCGCCGGACCACCTTGCCGGGGTGGCTGCCGTGGACCTGCCCCGGTTCGTCCACACTGGAGTCGACGTTGTCGGTTCCGTTGTCCGGCAAGGTGGTGCGGAAACTGCGGGAGCCGACCCGGCGCAGCGAAAGCAGCGCGTCGGTCAGCCCGGGGTGAGCCGCTGGCCGAGGAAGAACCCGGCCGTCGCGCCGCCGACGGGGGATCTCGCGACGCGGGTGCGTCGAGGCGAACACGATGGTGTCGGCGACGGCCTCGGGCGCGTACACCGGCGGCGGGGGTTTCGCCGTCGCGCCAGCGGGAAGCCGGGGACCATGACCGAACCCGACCAGAGCTACGACCCGCCGCAGGACACCGGCGAACCGGACGCCGTCGAGACGGACCCGGCGGCGCTGAACAGCGCCGAGGACCTCGACGAAGACCGCATCCGCGCCGACCCCCTGGAAGAGGGGATGGATCCCCCGGAACACTGGTCGGGCGTGACGAAGTACGGGATGACGCCCTGGGAGCAGGCCCACCCCCGCGGCCTGGGTGACCGGCTCGCGGAGGAACGCCCGGACCCGGCGACGGAGGTCCCACCGGCCGGCACCGGAGCACGCACGGACGTGGAGGCGGACCCGGACCCGGACACGGGGGCGACGCCGGAGGAGCCGGTCCAGCTGGAGGCCGTGGAGGGCGACGGCCCGCCGGTGGACACGGAAGCGGACCAGGTGGGCGTCGAGGCCGGCCGGGCGACGGCGGCGGGGCCGGAGCAGGCGGCGTTGCACGTGGAGGGGGAGCGGCGGCAGGCGTGAGTGGTTAGGCCGGGGCGGGCGGTGGCTCACTCGCGGATCGGCTCGGCTCGGTTTGCCCCGGCTCGGCTCGCCCCGGCTCGGCCCGGCTTCGTTTGGCCCGGCTCGGCTGGGTCCGGCTCGGCCCGGCTCGGCTTGGCCCGGCCCGGCTTGGTCCGGCCCGGCCCGGCTTGGTCCGGCCCGGCCCGGCTCGGCTGGGCTGGGCTTGGCCCGCTCGGCCCGCCCGGCTTGGCTTGGCCGGCTCAGCCCGGCTCGGCTGGGTTCGGCTTGGCCCGGCCCGGCCCGGCCCAGCCCGCTCGGCTCGGCCCGCCCGGCTCGGCACGGCCCGCCCGGCCCGGCTGAGCCCGCCCGGCTCGGCCTACCCAGCCGAGCCCGGCCCGGCCTACCTGGCCAACCCTGGCGTTGCCCGCCCCCGTCTCGTCGGCGAACGGGCACGCGTGTCCCGGCCCCGGGCGGGTAGCCCGCCACCATGCCGGAAACCAGACGCTCCGCGTGGGCCGGAATCCTGACCGGGATCGGCGTGGCCGCCTTCGTCGACGAAACCGTCTTCCACCAGTCGCTGCACTGGCACCACTTCTACGATCGCTCGACCAGCGAGGCCGGGCTCGTCTCCGACGGCCTCTTCCACGCCTTCGGCTTCTTCGCCGTCGTCTTCGGCCTCGTCCTCGTCGCCGACCTCCGGCGCGGGGACCGGCTCTCCGGCCGTGCCCTCGCCGGCGGCGTCCTCGCCGGGGCCGGCGCCTTCCAGCTCTATGACGGCACCGTCCAGCACAAACTCCTCGGCCTGCACCAGATCCGCTACGCCGTCGACCTCACCCCCTACGACTGGACGTGGAACGTCGTCGCCGTGCTGCTGATCGCCGTCGGCGCCGTCCTTCTGCGCCGCGCGCGGGCGAACGCGTGAGCGTTCTCCACCACCTGCCGGCGCTGCTCGCCTTCGCGGCCTACGAAACCGGCGCGTGGCAGCTTCGCAAGCGCGGTGACCGGTGGCCGCCGATCCGGGACGTCGTCTTCGGGGCCGGGGCTGCCGTCGCGCTCGCGCCCGGCGGGCCCACGTTCACCGGGCACATGCTGCAGCACGTCCTGCTCGGCATGGTGGCGCCGGTCCTGATCGTGCTCGCCCGGCCGGTCACCCTGCTGCTGCGCGCGGTCCCGGCCGCCGCCCGCCGACGCCTCAAGCGGGTCCTGACGATGGCCGGCGTGCTGGTCTTCCCGCCGGTCGCGGCCGTCCTGGAAGCGGGGAGCCTCTGGCTGCTCTACCGGACCGGCCTGTTCGCCGCGCTCGGGGACAGCCCCTGGCTGCACCTCCACGTCTTCCTGACCGGCCTGCTGTTCACCACCGCGGTGTGCCGGCTCGACCCGTTCCGCGACCGGGCCGGGCTCGGCGTCCGCGCGGGCGCCCTGATCGGCGCCGCCGCCGCGCACGCCGTGCTGGCCAAGACCCTGTACGTCTCCCCGCCGCCGGGCGTGATGCTCGCCGTCGCGGACCGGCAGGCCGGCGCCGAGCTCATGTACTACGGCGGGGACGTCGTCGAACTCGGGCTCGCGCTGATCATCGCGCTGCAGTGGTACGCCGCCCGGGGCCGGGCCGAGGCGCGGAGCCGCCGAACGGGGGTGCCGCGCACCGCCCGTGGCTGATAAGCCTCTGCGCGTGACCATGGACACGATCGACCTCCACAGCATCAACCCGTGGGAGGTGTCCTTCCTGCGCGAGGAGGTCGGCGCCTACTTCGCCCACGGTGTCGGGCTCGCCCCCGGTGCGACCGTCCTCGACGTCGGCGCCAACGTCGGCGTCTTCTCCGCCGCCGTCTACGAACGGCTGGACGGCGACGTGCGGATCTTCGCCTTCGAGCCGCTCCCGCCCCTGCACGCGACGCTGGAGCGCAACGGCCGTGACTTCTTCGGCGGCCGGCTGAAAGCGCTGCCTTACGGGCTGGCCGCCGCCGAGGACGAGCTCGACTTCAGCTACTTCCCGGCGGCGACCATCTTCTCCTCGTCGTGGCGCGACGCCGCGAACGTCGAGGACGAGCGGAAGCGGGTCACCGCCAGCGTCGTCGAGATGATCCGGCGCGGCGGGCTGGGCGCCGGGCTGCGCCGCGTGCCGGCGCCGATCCTGCGGGGGATCGTCGGGCGCAAGCTGCGGGTGATGCGGGAACTCGAAACCCACCGCGTGCGCGTCCGGCCGCTCTCGGCGGTGCTCGACGAGCTGGGCATCGAGCGCGTCGACCTGCTGAAGGTCGACGTCGAGGGCGCCGAGCTCGACGTCCTGCGCGGCCTGGAGGACCGGCACTGGCCGCTGGTCCGGCAGGCCGTCGTCGAGGTCGAAGGGTGGCGCCGGCACCGCGACACCGTCCGCGACGTCTTCGCCGCGCGCGGGTTCACCGTCGAGGCCGTGCAGGACCCCGTGCAGGAGGCCGCCGACATCGGGATGGTGTTCGCGGTCCGTTAACGGCGGAGTTCGAGCCAGTCCAGGTTGATCGCGCCGGTGTCGCCCGGGGCGTAGGACAGGGTCACCACCGGGTCCCGGCCGCTGAGCGGGACGTCGGCGAAGGTCGTGGTGCCCCAGGCGTCCCAGCTGTCGGACACCTTCGGGAAGCCGACCTGCCGGACCGGCTGCCCGTCCACCGACAGCGTCATCGTCCGGGTGTCGTTGTTGGCGTTGGCGTACCGCACGGTGAACGCGGCGCGTTCCGGTGCCGTCGTGGCGCGGTGCACGGTGAACGACGTCGACGCGCCCTGCGCCCAGAGGCCGTCGAGGAACGCGCGGCCCGAGTAGCCGGTGTGGTTGACGTTCGTCTTCACGCCGCCGGTGTTGCGGGCGTCTTCGGCTTCGAGGTGCGCCGGGTCGGGGCAGCCGGTCAGGGCGGCGGTGCCCGCGGTGTCGGCGCAGCGGTCGCGGTCGTCGGGCACGCCGTCGCCGTCCCGGTCGCCGGCGGGCGCCCCGGTCAGGGTGATGGTGATCGTGTGGTCGCCGGTGAGCGTGCCCGGGATCGCGGCCGGGGCGGCCCGGCCGTCTACGGCGAAGGAGGCGATCGTGCTGCCCGCGCCGCGCAGGGCGATGGTGAGGTTCGCGCCGCGGTAGCGCAGGTTCCGCAGGGTGACCTCACCCCAGCCCGCCGGGAGGTGCGGCGCGAAGGACAGGCCGCGGTCGGTGAACGTCAGCCCGAACAGGCCGGTGTGGATCATGTCGAGGAACGCCGTGGCCGACCACGTCTGGTCCGGTTCGGACCCCCAGTGGAACTTCACCGTGTCGCCCAGCCGCTGCCAGCCGCCGTCGACGACCCCGGTGGTGCCGTTGTGGATCTCCCAGAAGCCGCTGTTGCCGCCGGCCAGCTTGGCCAGCCGCGCGGTCTCCGCCGCGAAGGCGTTCTGCTCGCCCTGCCCGGCCAGGGCTTTCGCCCACAGGCCCAGCACGAGCGGCCAGACGATCGCGTTGTGCCGGCCGGGCTGCGCGTCGCTGTAGCGCGCCCAGTGCGGGAAGGTGTCGGGCATGCCCCACGGCAGCTCCCGGGCCCGGGCGAGGATCGACCGCGCCTGCGCCGGGTTCGCGATGCCGAAGATCAGCGCGAACGCCAACCCGGTGCCTTCCTGGAAGGCGCCGCGGGAGCCGTCGGCGAGCAGCTGGTAGTCGTACAGCCCGGTGGCCGGGTTCCAGAAGTTCCGGTTGATCGCCGCCCGCAGCGCCGCGGCCTTGCTCCGGAGGGCGGCGACCTCCGCCGCCGGACGGCCCAGCTTCCCGGCCATGTTCGCGGCGTTGACGTAGGCGGCGTAGGAGAGCTCGTTCGTGCTCAGGTACATCCCGGTCGCGACGCCGGGCCACGGCATGCTCCCGGTGCTGACCGACTCGGTCGCGTCGGCGGGCGGCGCGGGGTAGCCGGCGATGCCGTCGTTGAAGAAGGACGCGCCGGTGAACAGGCCGTAGGCCGGGTTGAACCCGGCCGTCGTGGCGTGTTCGCGGATCGTCAGGGTGGTCGCCGCGGTCCGGTAGGCGTTGCCGAGGAACGTCCGGTCGCCGGTGACGAGGTAGTGGTGCCAGGCGGCGGTGACCCAGACCACCTGGTCCCACTGCTGGTCGTCCTGCTGCACGCGCAGGGCGCCGCCGGCGTCCTTGTCGACCACCGCCCACAGGGTGTTCTCCGCCAGCGCCGGGTCGAGCAGGCTGGTGGCGTTCCAGCTGTTGATCGACGCGTCGCGCGTCCACGGCTGGTCGTAGCCGCCGCCCGCGCGGACGATGCCGGTCGCCGGGTCCAGCAGGCCGCTCCGGTCGTACCGGGTGTCGTACCCAATCGTGTTGGTGCGCAACAGGTTCTGCAGTGCGGCGGCGTAGGCGGTGCCGAACAGCGACTGGCTGTCCGGGTTGGCGAACGCGAGCGAGGGCGGTGCCGGGCTTGCCGTGGCCGGGGCGGCGCCGGCGAGCGCGCCGCACGCCGTCACCAAGGCCAGGAGCGTGGCGCCGATCCGCTGCGGGAAGTTCATGACCTGTACCCCTTCCGGCCGGGCGCCATTGCACCACGGAAGGGACGGTCTCTCTCCGGATGCGCCCGGATCCTGTCCGTTTCTGTCCACCACGGCGACGGTCGACCCGATCACCGCGAGTGATCATGATCGGCGCGGCGACCCGGCCAGGTGGCAGCGCCGGGCTCCGCCGTTGCATACTGCTGGAATGGCGCGCAGGAACCCGGAGACCGCACGGTGAGTCCCCGAGAAGGGCCGTCGCGCCCGAAATTCGGCCGCATCGACCCGTTCTGCCTGATGGCGGTGCTGCCGGTGCTGCTCGTCGCCGGCATCCTCGGCGCGCTCGTCCACATCGCGCTCGGCATCGGCTTCGCGGTGTTCGCCGGCCTGATCCTGCTGTTCGACTCCTGGGTCAACCGGCCCCGGCCGGCCCCGCGGGACGAGCGCCCGGCCCGCGCACCCCGCCCGGCGGCCCCGCCGCCGGCCCGCGGACCCGCGCGCACGCCAGGCCGCGCGCCGGCTCGCGCACCCCGCCCCCAGGACGGCCGCGGCCCCGCCCGGGCGCCGGCTCGCGCACCGGTGCGGCGGGCAGGTCCGCCGCCCGCCGGCGGTGACGGCTGGCGGTGAACGCCCCTCGCCTCGCCGCGGGGTGACGTCCGGCGGTTCGGATCGGCCCCCGGTTCTCCGCGAACGGCCGGTCACCCCTTCGGCTCGCGTGATCGAAGGGTCGACACGGCCCGGAACAGCCGTGAGCGGAGCCGGTCGTCAACCGCCGACGTGGATGCCCGGGCGGCGGGCCGGGTCCTTCTCCGCGCTGCGGATGATCTCCCGCACCACCGGGGCCGTGTCGCCGCGACCGAGGAGCAGGTAGCGGAACAGGTGGCCGAGCGGGTTGCCCTCCGACCACTCGAAATAACACCGGGGCCGGACACCCGTCACGTCGCGCAGGGTGAGCAGGATCGCCGCGATCGCGTTGGGGGCCGCGGGGCTGTTCGCGCGGAGGATCCGGTAGCCGTCGATCTCCACGCCGCGCACCTCGAGCACGTTGCTGAACTCCGACGGGTCCACCACGTCGATCTCCAGGAACAGGATGTCGGCGGCGCCCGGCACCGGGTTCATCCCGCGCTGCTCGGCCTCCTTCGCCGAATACTCGGCGTGGTCACCGCCCTGGCGCTTGTTGGCGACGATGTTCAGGGCGCCGTCGTGGGCCAGTGAGCCGGCGATGAACCGGCGGGCCTCCTCGTCGAACTCGATGCGGTCGGCGCGCAGTTCCGTCGTCCGCGACACGCGGGACACCAGCGAAACGACGATGATCCCGAGGATGAACAGGGCCGAGATGGCGATCCCGTCCGGCTTTTCGATGACGTTTTCGACGAGGGCGTACAGCAGCACGAGCGTCAGGACGACGAAGCCGGCGGCCGCGCCGCGCTGGCGGCGCCGGATCGCCGAGATGCTGACCGCGACCGCGCCGGAGACCATCATCGCCAGGATGCCGGTCGCGTAGGCGCCGGCCTGGGCGTTGACGTCGGCGCCGAACGCGATGGTGATGAGGATGCTGATCACCGTGTAGACGACGACCACCGGCCGGACGGCGCGGCCCCACTCCGGCGCCATGCCGTACGAGGGCAGGTACCGCGGGACGATGTTGATCAGCCCGGCCATCGCCGAGGCCCCGGCGAACCACAGGATCAGCACGCTGCCGACGTCGTAGACGGTCCCGAAGAGCTCGCCGAGTTCGCGGTGGGCCAGGTAGGCCATGGCGCGGCCGTTGGCCTCGCCGCCCTCCTTGAAGGCGTCGGCCGGGATCAGCACCGTGGTGACGAAGCTGGTGGCGATCAGGAACACCGACATGATGAGCGCGGCGGCCGTCAGCAGCTTGCGCGTGTTGCGGATCCGGGATTCCAGCTTCTCCTCGGCGTTCTTCCCGTCGGCCGCGACCAGCGGCATCATGCTCACGCCGGTCTCGAACCCGGACAGCCCCAGCACCAGCATCGGGAAGGCGATGACGGCCGGGCCGATGACGCCGGCGAACCCGCCACCGCCGGCGGTGAGCGCGTCGGCCCAGTGGGAGAGGGCAGCCGGATCGCCGAGCAGGTCGATCACGCCCGCGACCGTCACCACGGCGTTGAGCAGCAGGAAGACGGCGACGAGCGGGATGGCGACCCCGACGGCCTCGCTGAACCCGAGCAGGAACACCCCGCCGAGGATGAGCAGCAGCACGACGGTGATCAGCACCGCGTGGCCGTGCAGGAAGCCCGGCAGGTACGGGTTCTCCAACAGGTGCACGGTGGCGTCCGCCGACGACAGCGTGATCGTGATGATCCACGACGTCGCGACGAACCCGAGCAGGGTGAGGACGAAGAGCTTCCCGCGCCAGAACGGCAGCAGGTTCTCCAGCATCGCGACCGAGCCCTGGCCGTGCGGGCTTTCGCGGGCCACCCGGCGGTACATCGGCAGCATCCCGAGCAGCGTCAGCGCGACGATCAGCAGGGTCGCCAGCGGCGAGAGCGCCCCGGCGGCGAGCGCGGCGATGCCGGGCAGGTAGGAGAGGGTGGAGAAGTAGTCGACGCCGGTCAGGCACATGACCTTCCACCACGCCTGCGGCGTGCCGTGGTCCTCGCCGCCCGCGCGGCCGACCGGCGCGACGCGGTGCTCCAGCAGCCACCGCGCCACGGGCGAGGAGGGCGGCTGCGGCGGTGCCGGGCTGTCGACGCTCGCCGGTATGGTCAAATCGGGTGAAGCACCCATTTCGCCCTCTCGTCCCCTCGTCCCCGCAAAACCGTGGTGCTCAGCATGCCCGACCCCGCGGCGACGGCGCACGGGAGGCTCCGGACCGGCGGTCCTCTTCGGACGGTAGGGGCCTCGCGTGATCGAAGGGGCCTAGCGCGTGATTTGAGGGTCGACACGGCGGTCGCCGTTTCCCGGGCCGCGACGGCGGGTAGCCGAGGCGACATGCCCGGACGTGAAGACTTGCCCAGCACGTTGCTGCGGTCGCCGCGCAAGGCCCAGGACACCTGGGTGGCCGCGCACGACTCCGCCCTGGCCACCTACGGCCCCGGCCGGCGGGCCCAGCAGACCGCCTACTCGGCCTTGAAGCACACCTTCGAGAAGGTCGGCGACCACTGGGAACCCAAGCCGGAGCGCGGGCCATCGGACGAGCAGGCCGCCCGGGGCGCCGGGCAGCCCGAGAAGCCGACCCACGGTGGCGTCAACGCCACCGCGAGCCGGCAGCACCTCTACGAGCGCGCCAAGCAGCTCGGCATCCCCGGCCGGTCGCGGATGTCCAAGGACGAGCTCGTCGCCGCCCTGGAAAAGGAGAACCGCCGGCGCACCGACCGGGCCCGGCGGGCCGGGTGAGGTGCCCGGTCAGAACTCGTCGGTGCCGGTGAGCTCGTGCTCGAAGGCGTCCGCGCGGGCGACGACCGCCTTGAGCGGGCGCTCGAACTCCTCCTGGATGCTGAGGTCCTCCAGCGGCACGGTGTGCTTGAGCAGCGCGACGCCGTCGACCACCGCCGCACCGCCGACGGCCGAGCCGCCCGCCAGCTCGAGGAACCGGCGCAGGTCGACCTGGTCGGCCCAGCCGACCGGGGAGGACAGTTCGATCCACGAGCCGCCGTCGAGCTCCGCGAGGTGATGCACCGTCACCTGCTGCGTCCGGTCCCGCGGGCCCTCCAGCCGGAACCGCAGCCAGCCCTCCGACTCCTCGAGGACCTCGTACCGCGTCCGGACAAAGTTGATCACGTCGATCCAGGTGGTCACCCGCTGCGCCTCCCGCCTTCGGCCTGCCTGCGCGGTCGAGCATCTCACGTCCGCGTGAACAACGGACCGCTGGTTGCCGGGGCGGTTCCGTGACACGATCGAAGGCGTGCGGAGCCGTCCAGCAGCGTGGCGGATTTCGCCGGTCGTCGTCGGCGGTGAGCACCGGTGACCACCGGCCGTCCGGCGCGGTTCCCGGTCGTGGCCCTGGTCGCTTCGGCCGGCGGCCTGGACGCCTTCGCGCGGGTGCTCGGCCCGCTGCCCGCGGGCTTCCCGGCGGCGGTGCTCGTCGCTCAGCACCTCGACCCGTTGCGGGCGAGCCACCTGACGTCGATCCTGGCCGAGCGCACCGCACTCCGGGTGGCCGAAGCCGGCGACGGCGACGAGCTCGTTCCCGGCGTGGCCCTGGTCGTCCCGGCGGGCCGGCACCTGCTGCTGGCGCCGGAATCGCGGGTCGTGCTGGTGGACGCCGGTGCCCTGCCGCCGGCGCGGCCGTCGGCGGACCTGCTGCTGGCCACCCTCGCCGTGACCTGCGGCCCCCGGGCACTGGCCGTGGTCCTGACCGGCAAGGGCACCGACGCCCAGGCCGGGATCCGTGCCGTCGCCCGCTGCGGCGGCACCGTGTTCGCCCAGGACGAGGCGACGTCCGCGCACTTCGGCATGCCCGGCGCCGCCATCCGCACCGGCCTGGTCCACGCCGTCCTGCCGCTGCCCGGGATCGCCGCCGCCGTGCTCGCCCACGTCTGGTCGGCGAGCGACCGGGTGTTTAGCCCGGACGGTGGGGGCTACCCGGTGTAGTGAACGGTCTCCACTACCGTGAGCTCCACAGTGAGGAGGTGGGCGCGGTGCCACCCTTCCGGCGTGACCTCGTGGTCGTCGGTGCGTCGGCCGGCGGGGTCGAGGCGCTGCGCACGGTGGTGTCGGCGCTGCCGCCGGACTTCCCCGCCGCGGTGCTGATCACCATGCACCTGTCCGCCGGGACGCAGAGTGCGCTGGCCCGCATCCTCGACAGAGCGGGCCCGCTGCCGGCCCGGGAAGCGCGCCACGGCGCACCGATCGAGCCGGGCACCGTCTCCGTCGCGCGCCCGGACCGGCACCTGCTCACCGGCGACGGGATTCTCGTCCTGACCCAGGGGCCGACCGAGAACGGGCACCGCCCGGCGATCAACGCGACCTTCCGGTCGGCTGCCCTGACCGGCGGTCCGAGGGCCGTCGGCGTCGTGCTCTCGGGCGTGCTGGACGACGGCGCGGCCGGGCTGCGCGCGATCGTGGACCGGGGCGGCGTCGCCGTCGTCCAGGACCCGGCCGACGCGCTGTACAGCGGCATGCCGGAGAACGCGCTGGCTCAGGTGGACACCGAGCACGTGGTGCGGGCCGGCGAGCTCGGCGCGCTGCTCGACAAGCTGGTCCGGATGCCGGTCGAGGCGGCCGAGCTCCCGCCGCCCCCGGTGTCCCTGCTGCTGGAGGACCGGATCGCCCGCGAAGCGGTCCGCGCCGGCGCGCTCCCGGACGCCGAACGGGACGACGCATCGGGGTACACCTGCCCGGACTGCCAGGGCTCGCTCACCGAGGTCGACCTCGGCCGGTACCGCTGCCGGATCGGGCACGCCTGGTCGGCGCAGGCCCTGCTCGCGGCCCACGACGGCGAGTTCCGGTTCGCGTTGCAGAAGGCGTTGCGCGCGCTCGACGAAAAGGCGGGCCTGTCCCGGAAGCTGGCCGCCCAGCTCTCCGGACGGCACCCGGGCGGGCTCTCGGACCGTTACGCGGCGTCGGCCAGGGAAGCCGCGCAAGCCGCGGAGACCCTGCGCCGGTTCCTGCTCGAGACGACCGACGGCGCCGGGGAGGAAACGGCGGCACCATGAGCCACACCCCCGTCCACCTGACCGTCGGCCGCCGCGAAGAGGCGACCGTCGTTCAGGTCAGCGGTGAACTGAACCTCGGCTCGTACCCCGTCCTGCGCGACGGCCTGCTCAAGATCGCCACCGACGCGCCGGACGGCCTGGTGGCCGACATCGGCGAGCTGGCCATCGCCGACTCCTCGCTGGTGAGCGTGTTCTCCCTGGTCGCCATGCGGATCGGCGACTGGCCGGGCATCCCGTTCACGATCGTCGCCGAGGCGGGGCAGCGGGTGCTGCTGATTCGGCACGTGGTCGACCGCTACGTCCCGGTCCGCGCCGGCCTGGCGGCGGCGATCGCGGCACTGGACCACCCGGTGCGCCGCCGGAGTGAACGCACCTTTTCCCGCGCCGAAAGCACGTCGGCGCACGTCCGCGAGTTCGTGACGCGCCGGTTGCTCGAGTGGGAGGTGGCCGAGCTCGCCGAGGACGCCCGCCTGATCGCCACCGAGCTGGTCGAGAACGTCCTGCGGCACACCGCTTCCGAACCGAAGCTGCGGCTCGACCTGCGCCGCGGGGTGTGCACGGTGGCCGTGGCCGACCAGGACACCCGGCCGGCCATGCTGCTCGAACGGCTGTCCCCGTTCGAACCGGGCATGGGACTGAAGCTGGTCGCGCAGGTCGCCCGTTCGTGGGGCTGCAGCCGGTCGTGGGCCGGGGGCAAGGTCGTCTGGGCCGTGCTGGTTCCGAGTGCCCGCACCACCGGTGACCGTCCGGCCGGGTAGCGTGTCGGACCGTGACCGAGCCCAAGGAACCCAACGGCGAGTTCGAGTCCGTGCTCACCTACCTCAAGGAGTCGAGGGGCTTCGACTTCACCGGGTACAAGCGGAGCAGCCTGATGCGCCGGGTCCGCCGCCGGATGAGCCAGGTCGAGATCGACAGCTACGCGGACTACATCGACCAGCTCCAGGTCAACGCCGACGAGTTCGTCGCACTGTTCAACACGATCCTGATCAACGTGACCGGGTTCTTCCGCGATCCGGACGCGTGGGACCACCTGCGGGAGCACGTGCTGCCGGCCCTGCTGGCCGAGCGCAGTCCCGAAGAGCCGATCCGCGTGTGGAGCGCCGGCTGCGCGGCCGGCCAGGAGGCCTACAGCCTCGCGATGCTCTTCGCCGACACCCTCGGCGTCGAGGCGTTCCGGCAGCGGGTGAAGATCTACGCCACCGACGTCGACGACGAGGCACTGGCGCAGGCCCGGCACGCGGCCTACACCCCGGCGGAGGTCGAAGGGCTCAGCGAGGCGCAGCTGGAGCAGTTCTTCGAGCTGCAGGGCAGCCGGTACTGCTTCCGCAAGGACCTGCGCCGGTCGGTGATCTTCGGCCGCAACGACCTGGTGCAGGACGCCCCGATCTCGCGGATCGACCTGCTGGTCTGCCGCAACACGCTGATGTACTTCAACGCCGAGACCCAGACCAAGATCCTGGAACGGTTCCACTTCGCCCTCGCGCCCCGCGGTGTGCTGTTCCTCGGCAAGGCCGAGATGCTGTTGTCCCACACCAGGATCTTCGAGCCGGTGGACCTCAAGCGCCGGGTCTTCCGCAAGGCCGTCAACGCGCCCGTGAGCTTCAACCACTTCGTGTCCCACAGCTTCCCGCAGCGGCGCACGCAGGACATCTCCGGCCTGGAGGAACTGCGTGAGCACGCCTTCTCGGCGAGCCCGGTCGCGCAGATCGTCTTCACCGAGGGCGAGACCACGGCGCTGATCAACGCGCAGGCGGAAGTCGCGTTCGGACTGTCCGAACGCGACATCGGGCGGCCGTTGCGCGATCTCGACGTCTCCTACCGCCCGGTGGCGCTGCGTGCGTACGTCGAGCAGGCCCGGCTGGAACGCCGGTCGCTGCGGATCAAGGACGTCGAGTGGCGCCGGGCCGGCGAGACCGTCTGGTACGAGGTGCACGTCAACCCGCTGGTGAACAAGGACAAAACGCTGCTCGGCGTCTCGGTGGTGTTCCACGACGTGAGCTGGGCGCGCCAGCTGCTCACCGAGCTGGAGCACACCAACCGGCAGCTGGAGTCGGCCTACGAGGAACTCCAGTCGACCAACGAAGAGCTCGAGACCACCAACGAGGAACTCCAGTCCACCGTGGAAGAACTGGAGACGACCAACGAGGAACTCCAGTCCACCAACGAGGAACTGGAGACGATGAACGAAGAGCTGCAGTCCACCAACGACGAGCTGCAGACGATCAACGACGCCCTGCGCGAGCGCAGCCTCGACCTCGACGAGGTGAACGAGTTCCTCGAATCGGTGCTCACCTCGATCCGGGCCGGCATCGTCGTCATCGACGCCGAGATGCGGATCAAGGCGTGGAACCGCGGCGCCGAGGACCTCTGGGGCGTGCGGCGCGAGGAGGCCGAAGGCACCCACCTGCTGAACCTGGACATCGGCCTCCCGGTCGCCGACATTCGCCCGGTCGTCCGCGAAGCCCTGTCGGACGCGACGTACTACGGCGAGCTGATGCTCGACGCGATCAACCGCCGCGGCCGCGCGGCGGTCGTCCGCCTGCTGTGCAGCCCGCTGCGCACCCCGAACGGCGAGAGCCACGGTGCGCTGCTGATGATGGAGGAGACGAAGTCCGAGCAACCCGAGTGATTGCGGCGGCGCCCGCCGGGTGCTATCCGTTGATCCATGGGGTTGACCAAGGTGTGGCTCGCGACCCTCAGCGACGGCCTGCTCAGGGCCGACCAGGTCGTCGGCCTGACAGCGCACGCGACACCGGCACTGACCGGAAAGCCACCGCGCTGGCTGCTCGACGCCACGATCCGCACGGCGGCGGGCAGCGGCAGCGGCGACGGGTGGGACATCGGCATCCTCCACCGCACGCTGATCCAGACGCCGGCCGAGCCGGTGGGGGCGCCGGAAGCGCTCGCCCGCCTGCTGGCCCGGCTGGACGGTGAGGACGCGGCGGGGCTGATCGCCGCGGTGGCGGACAGCGGGAGCCGGGTGCCGAGCGTGGTGCGGTTCGCGTTCCGCCCGTTCGAGGACGACGCAGGTTCCGGGGCCTGAAGCCGGCTTGGTGGGGGCGATCCGGCCGAGCGAGGTCGCTTGGCGGCGTACGTGACTTCGGGGCCGGGCCGGGGAAGTGGGAAGGCCGGCGAGGGCTCCAGCACCCGATCGGCGTGGCCTGGGCTCCGGCGACAAGCGCCGCCGGAGCCCCGCCGCCGTTACTTGGTCAGCGCCGCGATGCGGCCGAGGACCTCGGCCTCACCCAGGGCCTGGGTGATCGCGTGCAGGTCCGGGCTGCGCGTCGAGCCGGTCAGGGCGATGCGGATGATCTGCGAAGCCTCGCGGATCGAACCCGGGTAGCCCTCCGGGTTCTTCTTGAACTCCTTGGCGTTGCGGGCGAAGCCGTGCTTGGCCGCGACCGTGCGGATCTGGTCGAACCACTCCTGGCCGTCGTCGAGCTGGCGGTAGTCCGCCGCGAAGTCGCCGGCCACCGCCCGGACGACCGCCGGGTCGACGCCCAGGGCCGCGATGCGCTCGTCCTCGGGGCCGGTGACCGCCGCGTGCAGCTGCGGGAAGAAGAAGCCGTAGACCGCGCGGAACTCGCTCCACTTCTTCAGGTCCTTGCGCGGGTTCTCCGCCCCCTCGCGCTCGACGGCCAGCGCGCGCAGCGCGAGCTCCGGCTCCTCGTCCAGCACCCGGCGCAGCTCGGGGTCGAATCGCTCGGCCCAACCGCGGACGGCCTCGAGGATCTCGGCACCGGACAGCGTCGCGATGTGGTCGGCCGCGATGTCGTCCAGCTTGACCAGGTCCACCAGCGGGCCCGCCACGCCGCACTCGGCGAGGTTGATCGGCTCGGTCAGCGCCTGCTCCAGCGGCATTTCCGCGAGCCGGCCGTTGACGAGGCCGCGCAGGTAGTACAGCACCGCGTCGGCGGGGTAGCCGGTCTCGATGAAGAAGTCGACCGACGCTTCCGGGTCCTTGCGCTTGGACAGCTTGCGCTTGCTGCCGCCCTCCTGCTTCATCAGCGGCGCGATGTGCGCATAGGTGATCGGCTCGAAGCCGAGCGCGTCGAACAGCTGCTGGTGCACCGGGACCGACGAGATCCACTCGTCGCCGCGGATCACCAGGTTCACCCGCATGAGGTGGTCGTCGACCGCGTGCGCGAAGTGGTAGGTCGGCAGCCGGGGGCTCTGGTCGGAGCTCTTGAGGATGACGACGTCGTTGCGGTTGGCCTCGGCTTCCAGCGGCCCGCGGATGGCGTCGGTGAAGCGGGCGCGGGCCCCCGTGTCATCGGGGGCGCGGAACCGCACGACGTACGGGGCACCCGCGTCGAGCTTGGCCTGGACGTCGGCCGGGTCGGCGTCGCGCCAGATCGCCCAGCTGCCGTAGTAGCCGGTGGGCAGCTTGGTGGCCTGCTGCCGCTGGGTGATGGCGGCCAGCTCGTCCTTGGTCGCGAAATCGAGGTAGGCCTTGCCCTGGCGAAGCAGGTCGCGGACGTAGCTGAGGTAGATCCGCTCGCGTTCCGACTGCTGGTACGGGCCGTAGCCGCCGCCGCGGTCGATGTCCTCGTCGGCGGCGAGGTGGAAGTAGGAGAAGCCGCGCTCGAACTGCTCGAGGACGCCCTCGACCTCGCGGGACTGGTCGGTGTCCTCGATGCGCACGAGGTAGCGGCCGCCGGAGCGCCGGGCGACGTCCTGGTCGATCAGGCCGACGTAGACGCCGCCGAGGTGGAGGGAGCCGGTCGGCGACGGGCCCAGGCGCGTGACCAGCGCGCCTTCGGGGAGGTCGCGGGCGGGGTACTGCTGCTCCCAGTGCTCGGGCTCGGGCAGGTCGGCAGGGAAGAGTGCGTCGATGACCGCTCGGTCCAGCATGGGTTGTTCTCCCGCGTCGTGGTGCGCTTGCCTCGGCGAAAATGGCCGGTTTCGCCGACGACGAGCCTAGCCGTGCGGCCCGCCGCCCCGGCCGGGCAGGTGGTGCTCGGCAGGCCGCGGTGCTAGCTTGCCGGGAATGCGTCGTCGGATTCCGTTCGCCAGAACGCTTTCGGCCTTGGCCGCCCTCCTCGTCCTCCCGCTGACCGCCCCGGCGGCCGCCTCCGCGGCGCCGGGCCGTGAATGCGCGACCCCGTCGATCGACCGGCTGCAGCAGTGGCTGGCCAGCGGCGAAGGGACGACCGTCCCGGCCACCGGGAGCCTGCTCGTGCCCGAGGGGCGCCGGTACGCGGCCCGGGTGACGTTCCTGAACGCCGAGTGGCACGTGGCCGTCGTCTGGGTGGGCAACCGGTTCGAGGCGCAGGCCGACCTGTCCCGGTCAGCGGGATTCCTGCTGACCTACCGCGCGACCGACGATCTCTACGTCCAGCTGCGCCCGGCCTCGCACTGGAGCGGCGGCGACAAGTGGCTGACGCTCGTGCCGTCGACGGGCGGCCGGCTGGTGACGAAGTTCTTCAGCTTCTCGCCGCGCCGGTGGACGTCGCTGCCGGAACTGGGCACGCCGTCGTACTCGTTCGCGTCGGCGCTGCGCGAGGCGCGGGGGCTGGTGTTCGTCGGCAAGACGCCGAACGAGCTGGAGTTCCGCGGCCTGCGCATCGACGGCTACCGGCCGCCCTGCCTCTGACGGAAATTGTCGGTGCCCCGTGTGACACTGCGGGGGTGATCATCGTCTTCGAGGCCGAGCTGTGGGAATGGGACGCCCGGCGCACCGAGAGCTGGGTGTTCGTCAGCCTGCCCGCCGACGCGTCGGAGGACATCCGCGAGCTCGCCGCCGAGCCGCGGCGCGGGTTCGGCTCGGTGCGCGTCCGGGTGACGATCGGCGTCACGAGCTGGCGGACGTCGATCTTCCCGGACAGTGCGCGCGAGGCCTACGTCCTGCCGTTGAAACGCGCCGTCCGGAACGCCGAAGGCCTCGGCGTGGGGGACACCTGCACCGTCACGGTGGAGCTCGTCGATTTCTGATCGCGCGATCGGCGCGAAACGCGATCGGCGGCGGAACGGATCTGTCATGATGCGGGCACAGGGCCCCGAACCGCGCAAAGGGAGACACGATGTCCGCCCAGATGGACGAGCTGCTCGCCCAGTTCCAGAACTTCCAGAACAAGGTGCGGCAGGCCGAGGCCCGCTTCGCCGGCGTCGGCGACATGCAGGAGCGGATCGCCCGGCTGGAGACCACCGTGACTTCGCCGGACGGCACCGTGACCGTCACCGCGGGCGCCGGCGGGACCATCACCGACCTGCGGCTCACCGCCGGGGCCACCCGCGTCGAGGCCGGGCAGCTGGCCGCGACGATCATGGCCACCATCCGCCGGGCGGCGGCCGGGGCCGCGCAGCAGCAGGCCGGCATCGTGGACGAGACCTTCGGCGACGCGTTCGGCGTCGACGTCTCGGCGCAGGTGCGCGAAGCCCAGGCGGAAGCCTTCGGAACCGCGGCGGCCGAACCTGCGTCGGACCCTCAGCCGCGGCAGCCGTCGCGGCCCGTCCGCCGGCCCGTCGCCGGGGACGACGACGACTTCGACCAGGGCCCCATCCTCCGCCGATCCTAGGGAAACCCGCGATGCCAGACGGAATCCAGACGAACATCGGGGCGATCTCCGCCTACGCCAAGCAACTGCCGTTCTACGAGCAGGAAGCGGACAAGTTCGGCGCGAAGATCGACGCCGCCGACGTCACGAACGAGGCTTGGGGACTTGTCGGCCTCTGGGCCAAACAGGGCTACACCGACCGCCTCGCCGAGCTGCGTTCGCTGCTCACCGACCTCAAGGACGGCGTGGACGGGTTCACCACGAAGCTGACCAAGGCCGCGGAGATGTACCAGGGCGCCGAAGACGCCGGGAAGGTCACCTTCGGCCGGTACGAGGCGGAAATCGACGCGATCGGACAGGGCGAGTGACCGAGCCGAAGAAGAGCATCGCCGACGCGCTGGACGTCGGGGCCTACGACGAGAGCATGGGCGCGAACCTCGACCGCGCGGCCGGGTTCGTGCCGGTGGCCGGCACCGCCTACAAGGCGGGCAAGAAGATCGGCGAGCACGCCCGGCAGGCCGCGGAGGCGGACGGCCCGGGCGAGCTGGCCTCCGCGGGGGCGGCGCTGGTCGGGGACGGCGCGGCGTTCGTCGGGGCCGCGGCCGCCGACATGGTCACCTTCGCGATGGACCCGATCGGGTGGCTGGTCAGCCACGGCCTCAACATGCTGCTCGAACTGGTCCAGCCGCTGCAGGACGCGCTGCACCAGGTCACCGGCGACGGCCCGGCCATCGGCCACGCGTCGGAAAACTTCGTCACGATCGCGCAGGGCTTCGTCGCGCTGGCCGACGACTTCGAGCGCACCGGCGACACCGCGCTGGCCGAGTGGGTGGATGAAGCCGGCAACGCGGCGAAGGAAGCGCTGGGCGACTTCTCCTCCGGCATCCGCGGCATCGGCTCGGCCGCCGGTTCGGTGGCCGAGGTGCTGCAGATGTGGTCGATGGTCATGGTGGTCATCGAAGAGGTGATCAAGGGGATCATCACCGAGCTGGTGTCCTGGCTGATCACGCTGTGGCTGCCGGCGCTGGCGGCGTCGGTGATCAGCTTCGGCGGTTCGGTGGCGGCCGCGATGACGGCGTCGATCGCCAAGGCGGCCAGCGTGCTGCAGAAGGTGACGCGCTACCTCGGCAAGTTCGGCAAGCTGCTCGACAAGTTCATGGAGTTCCTGGTCCGGTACTCCGGGAAGCTCGAGGTGTTCGCCCGCAAGCTGCGCATCGGCGTGATGCCGGGCGAGACGAAGTTCGGCTTCGGCGCGGTCGCCCAGGGCTGGCAGCCGAGCAACCGGGCGCTCACGACGATGTTCGGCACCTCGGCCGGGGTCAAGCCGTTCCTGGCCGGTGCGGGGGTGAAGGCCGGCATCGGTGCGGGCAAGGGTGCGTTCGCCGAGGGCAAGGAAGCCGTGTCCGCGGAGGGGGACGAGCCGTGGTTCGACAAGAGCGAGATCGGCGGGGACCGGAGCCCGGAGGAGACGCGCAAGGACCTCGACATTTGAGCGAGCGCATCGATCGCTGGGCCGAGGACACCCGGGTCCGGCCCGGGCACCGCGAGCGCGTCGAGGCACTGCTGCGGGACCGGTGGCACGAGCCGGTCATCGTGCTGCACTTCGGCGACACCGACGTGGGCTACGACGTCCCCGGCCGCCGCCGGGACGGCACCGTCGTCGGGAAGCGGTTGATCCGGCGGTTCTTCTGGAACGTGCTACGCGGGATCGGCGCCGCGGTGTTCGGCGTCTTCGCCCTGGCGCACGGCGAACGGCCGGGGCTGCCGTTCCAGCGCGTGATCGGCGTCACGGGCCCGGAGAACGCGATGGCGCTCGACCTGGTCGACCGCCTCCGGTCCGTGGGGGGCGCGTGGCTGGCGTGCTCGCCGTCGTGCCTGGCGGTGGTGGACACCGGGGCGACCTCGACCGACCCGGCCGACGCGCCGCCGCCGCGGATCGTCTGGGAAGCGCGCAAGCCGCAGGCGCCGGAGCTCAGCTTCCGCAAGAGCACGCTGACCTGGCCGGACGGCTCGGTCTTCCGGCTGCCCGTGCAGGGCCGCACCGAGCAGCAGCACCTGCGGAAGTTCGTCGAGTTCCCGGACATCGTCCACTGGAACGGCCGCTAGTCCGCTTCGCTCGTGCAGGCCAGGCGGGCCCAGACGACCTTGCCGTCGTCGTGGTGGCGCACGCCCTAGGCGAGGGTGAGTTCGTCGACGAGCAGCAGGCCCCGGCCCCCGGCGCGGCCGGGCACCCGCAGCCGCGGTTCGCCGGGGCCGGCGTCGGCGACCGCCACGGTGACCACGCACGGGTCCTGCGCGAGGTGCAGCCGCAGCTGGCTCGGCCCGGTGGCGTGGACGTAGGCGTTTTCCAGCAGTTCCCCGATGACGATCACGGCATCGACCCGATCGGCCTCGGCGAGCGTCGCCAGCCGGGCCTCGGCCCACCGGCGCGCGGAGGTCACCGCGGCGGGGTCCGCTCCGGCCACATCGAGCACCTGCCATCCCGCGCCCCAGTTCACGTGCGTCCTCCTTCTCCGGAGGGCTACCCGCGAATCCGCCGGTTACTCCTCCGGGACGGCGAGGGGGTGGCCGATCCGCCAGAGGAAGGCGGCGCGCAGGGCGTCGATGAGGGCTTCGTCATCGCCTTCGCTGGGGCGCTCGCCCATCGGCAGCCAGAGCCCTTCGTCGGGGACGCCGCCGATGACGCGCGTGAGCGTGACACCCGGATAGGTGAGCGTCTCGGGTCCCCCATCGCCCTCGGAGACGACGACGCGCCGGGACTCCGCCCGGACGAGCACCTGCCGCTGGTCGTTCATGTCGCGCGTCTTCCCGAACCCCGAAAGCCTTGCCGCCGTCCAGCATAGCCACGCAAAGCGGCGAACACCTTCGGGCGAACAGCGGATTCTCGTTCACCTCAGCTCAAGAACCCCTGCGTCCCAACATCTCCGCTGGCGGACACGGCGCACTCCGAGGGGGAGGCGAGCACGCCGCGCCCGTCTTCGAACGGTACGCCGCGGCGAAGAAGGCGGCGGGGGAACGGCTCGGTGGGTTGTTTGTATTGCCGGGTAGGGGTTTCCGGCTTGAGTGAGGTTCGAATGTCGGCGAGCGGGGTGGGAATCGGGCCGCGGGCGAGCCGACAGCTGCCGAGCGAGTCGCCGGGCCCGCCGAGCGGGCCGCAACGCCAGCCGCAACGCCAGCCGCAACGCCAGCTGCCGAGCCGACCGCCGAGCCGCCGCCGAATCAGCCGCAAAGCCACCCGAGCCGTCCCACTGTCCGGTTGCTCTGCGCGACCCGCTCCTGGGCGAATTGCCCGGTACCTATCTTTTGTCCCATCCGACGAAAGTCGGTACCGCCCACCGACCCGCCGCAGCACCCTCGATCCACCGCCGGCCACAACGCCGGCTCGGCCGGTGCCGCCACCCTGGGTGCCGGCTTCGTCCGCGATCGCGAAAGTGAGTTGCCGGCATGCGCAGAACGTCCCCGGGACACCACCTCCTCGCCCGCTCCGCCACCGCCCTCGTGGCCGCCGCCGCGGCCATCGGGTTCAGCGCCGCCGCGAACACCGCCGGCGCCGAGACCATCGAGGGCTACTCCGCCACCGTGCAGCAGGAGGCCGTTGCCTCCCTCGCCGCCGAGGCCGGGATCAGCGAATCCGCCGCCGTTGCGCTGCTGCGGACCCAAGCGACCAGCGTCGGCACCCTGCAGCGCGTCACCGCTTCCCTCGGGGCCCGCGCCGCCGATGGCTACCTCGACGACGCCGCCCGGCCTGTCGTCAACGTGCTCGACCAAGCCGCCGTCGACCAGGCGAAGCAAGCCGGCGCGCAGGCGAGGGTGGTCAAGCACTCCAGTGCCGCCTTGGCGAGCGCGCAGGATGCCCTGCAGACACTGCCCGCGGTGACGCACACCTCCATCGGGCTCGACCCGAAGGCCAACCAGGTCGTGCTGACCGTGGCCGACGCGGCCAAAGGCACCGACGCGCTGCTGAAGGCGGCCGCCTCGCTCGGTGACCGGGTGCGCGTGGAGCGGGTCTCCGGGGAGATGCACACCGCCATCTACAACGGCGAAGCCATCACCGGGGGCGGCACCCGCTGCTCGGCGGGCTTCAACACCAACCGCGGCGGGCAGAACTACCTCATCGATGCCGGGCACTGCACCCGCGCCGTCTCGCAGTGGAACGTCGGCCCGTCGCAGGGGGCGAGCTTCCCCACCAACGACTACGGCCTCATCCGCAACACCACCGGCAGCGCGCCCGGCGCCGTCACCCTGTGGAACGGCTCCACCCAGCGGATCAGCTCGGCCGGCACCGCGACCGTCGGGCAGCGGATCAGCAAGAGCGGCAGCACCACGCACCTGACCTCGGGCTCGGTGCAGCGGACCAACGTGACGGTGAACTACGCCGAAGGCTCGGTGTACCAGCTGATCCAGACCAACGCGCTGGTCAACCCCGGCGACTCCGGCGGCTGCCTGTTCGCCGGCAGCGTCGGCCTGGGCATCACGTCCGGCAAGGGCGGCGGGAGCTCGTACTTCCAGCCGGTCGGCGAGGCGCTGAGCGCGTACGGCGTCACGCTGAACTGAACCGCGGCCGGTGGGGGCGCCACCCCGGCGTCCCCACCGGTACGTCAGTCGCGGCGGTGGAAGATGAGCCGGTAGCCGGCCAGGATGATCAGCGCGCCCAGGATGGCCAGGCCCCACGTGCGCAGGTCGAAGAACGTGCCGAGCTGGGTGTGGAACAGCGTCTTGCCGATCCAGCCGCCGACGAACGCGCCGGCGATGCCGAGCAGGATCGTGATGATGCAGCCGCCCGGGTCCTTGCCCGGCATGAGGGCTTTCGCGATCACCCCGGCGATGAGACCCAGCACGATCCAGGCGATGATGCCCACGGGGTTGTCCTCTCGTCCGCTACCTCTTGACGGCACAGGATGGCAGGCAGCGGCCCCGCGGGCGCGCCGAGCCACGCCGACGTGATCCGGATCTCACCGCAACGGCGAACGGCCCGCCCGGGATGTCCCCGGACGGGCCTTTTCCGCCTGCTCAGCCACCGCCGTAGGTGGCCTGCGTGACCGCGAAGACGTTGCGGTTGCCCGCGCCCTCCTGCAGCGACCACAGCAGGTCGGCGGCGGTGTCGTCCTCCCAGTAGGAAAGGCTCTCGCCGCTGCCGACCCAGGCGAAGGTCTGCGAGGCGGCCGACGGCTTCCAGTAGTGGAGCTGCTTCGCACCGGACGACTGGAACCACCAGCGGCCGTTGTGCGAGGCGACGCCGTTGAGCTTGTACCAGGGCAGCTGCAGCGCCTGGCTCGCCGTCGTCGTCGCGGCGAACGTGCCGCCGGCGGCGAACGGGTAGCGGATCGCCCGCGGCGCCCGGTTCGGGTAGTCGGTGCAGCCGGACGAGCAGGTGTACTCGGTCATCACGATCGACTTGCTCACCCGGTCGAGGGAGATCGACGACCACGCGAGGTTCGTCCCCGACGTCGTCTTCGAGGAGATCGTGCCGACCTGCGGCAGGACGTAGGCGTAGTTGTGGGCGTAATACGTGCTGCCGGTCTGGTGGCCGATCTGGTCGGCCGTGCCGCCGGTGTTCGTCTTGAGGATCTTGCGCATGTCGAACACGCGCATGCCCTTCCCGGTGTCGGCGACGTAGAGGTAGTCGCCGAACCAGGACATGCCGCCGGCGTGGATCGGGATGTCCTTGAAGTCCGGCACGTCCGCGGTGCCGGTCGGCTCGACCAGCAGGACCTTGCGGTAGGCGTTCGGGTAGTCGGCGTCCCAGTCGACCAGGGTGATCCGGCTGCGCTGCTGGCCGCCGTCACACCCGTCCTTGGTGTACCAGCTGACGGCGACGAGCTGGTGCCCGTCGTAGTTGCCGCCGTTGGCCGTCCCGACGGCGTCGCGGCTGGTGGTGATGCCCTGCGGGTAGTTGGTGCAGTCGGAGTTGTCGCCGCTGTCGAACCGGAACCCGGTCTCGAGCCCGGCGACGGAGAACGACGACGGCAGGGCGGTGCGGTCGTGGTTCGCGTTGTCCATCACGGTGTGGACGGCCGCGGTGCCCAGCTTCGACACCAGGGCGCCGTTCACCGCGTCGAACTGGTTGTAGGTGGCGGTCAGGGTGTATTGGTCGGCGGGCAAGGTCGACGGCGCGCTGGACGGGTTCGCGGGCGAGGAGATCCGCCTGGTCATGCGGCCGACGCAGGTCTACGCGACGCTGCTGACCGACTCGACCCACCCGG